>NZ_JBITJH010000002.1:112392-190537 GCF_044459745.1 Micromonospora sp. NPDC050187 | reverse complement strand
GTCCGCCTGGATTTGGATCAGCTCGGACTTTCCGTCGTTGTCGAGGTCGGCGAAGCGCACCCTGGCCGGGTCGGTGAAGGAGGTCCCGATAACCGCAGCGGCGCCGTACGGCATGGTGTCGAAGCCCTTGTAGTTGTGCCAGGCCTTGATCTGGCCGTCGGTCTGGATCAGGGCGATCTCGGCGCGGCCGTTTCCGTCGAGCGAGGACTTCCGGCTGCCGCCCTGAACCGGCAGGCCGTTGACCCAGCGGAGGTTGATCGAGTACATGTGCCTGCTGCCGTCCGCGACCGCGGCGTGCATCACGACCTTGTCGCCGCCGCCCAGCCCATCCTGGGCCGTCACGACGTCCGCGCCACCTGGACCACAGAGTCCCGTGTTGGCCTGGGTCATGAAGGCTTCCGGCGCCGGACTCCAGGGTCCGGTGACCGCCGGCGCCGTTGCGTACGACGTGTAGTAGCCGCAGCTGGCGAAGGACCCACCGGAGTAGAACAGCACCATCTTGTCGTCACGCTGGACCAGGTCCGGCGCCTCGATGATCTGGCCTGCCGCAACGGTCAGCATTGCGGTCGTCGGACCGACCAGGGTGGTGCCGTTGTTGGTGACCTGGCTGACCCAGAGCGTGGACGGCCGGTTGATGGCGTTGCCGTCGTTCTTCCAGGTGAGGTAGCGCGTTCCGTTCCGTGCGACGAAGGTGTTCGCATCGATCGCGCCGCCCTGGCTGAGGGGGCAGATGAGCGGCCCCGATCCGTAGGGCACGAACCCCCCGAGCGGCGAGGTCGCGATCGCGACGCCGATGCACTGACGACCAGAGGCGGCGTCCTGGGCCGTGTAGGTGAGGGTCAGACTGCCGTCAGGGTTGGGGTGCACGTCGGGAGCCCAGGTCCTGCCGGCGACGGCCCAGCCGCCGGGCCCACCCGGCATCGCGTCACCGAGGACCTGCCACGGCCCGTCGATGGTGGGCGCGCTGGCCACCGGGAGGTGCCTGAAGTCGTTGGTGGCATAGGCGTACCACGTCTGGCCGATGCGGACCACGTCCGGGTCTGCGAACCCTTGTGCGATGAGCTTCTTGGGGCCTTCGGCTACGGCGGTGACGGCACTCGGGCCTGCCGCGACCGGCGTGGCCGGAACGACGAGAGCGAGGGTGGCAAGCACTGCGAGCGAGGCCGCGTTGGCTTGGCTGCTGCGGTGGATGGGCGGGATACGCATGGCGAGCTCCCTTCGGGGTCGGCCGTCGCTGTCTGCGGCGCGACCGTATACCGGCCTAGGCCAGTATCGTGGAGGCCTGCCGAGTTGATGTCAATGGCTCGCTACGCACCGAGACCCGTACCAGCGCCTGTCGATGGCCGGTGGGCTGTTCCTATCGTCCTGTCAAACGAGGGCTGCGCAGGCAAGAGCCTGTAGCTCGCTGTCCAGACTGCGCAACATGGCGTGGCGGGTCCGTTGACGCTCCGGCTACCCGCCGATGCCGGGAAGGTGGGCGGTGATTGCTCTTACCTGGTCGACGAGTTCGGGTATCTCGACGACGTCTGTGCCTGCCGTTCGGAGGAGTTCAACGCCGTGCCAGGCGACGAAGAGGGGCGGTTCGCGGAGAGCGAGGACGACTCGGGTGATCCTGGCGGCGATGATCAGCTCTGCGGGGGGCCATCACCGTGATCAACGGCCCGTGACGCTCGCATCACTCATTCTGACGCGTACCTGATGCAGATTGCGGCCATCGTGCCAGGAGCAACCTGACGCTGAGGTCCCTTCATGGAGGTGAAGGGCCATGCCGACGTTTGTCGCGTTGCTGAACTGGACCGATCAGGGGATCCGAGGCTACAAGGACACCGCGAGGCACGCCGAGGCCTTCGCCGCAGCGACACAGAACCTCGGGGCGAATCTCCTGAACATTTACTGGACTGTCGGTCCGTACGATGTCGTGGGCGTCGTCGAGGCGCCCGACGACGAAACCACCTCCGCGGCGCTCCTGCAGCTCGGCGGGGCGGGCAACGTCCGTACCACCACCCTGCGGGCCTTCGGTCGAGAGGAGATGGACCGGATCATCGCCCAAAGCCGCTGGCTGAAAATCTTGAAAGGCCAGCGCGTGGTTGTCCGTATGGTGGGACGCCGATGTGCGGGCCCAGTGGGAGCCTGCTGCAAAACACCAGCCACGAGCCCGTGCGTGTCGGTGACGTCACTGCTCAAGTCTGCCTTGATCTTGCCAACGCTCAACGCAACCGAGCCGCTGACAACCAGTTCGGTTCCTTGACCGGCTGCCGGTGGTGGCGGCATGATCCGCGCATGATCGCAGGCCAGAGGCAGCTCGCAGACCTTGCCCACCGGTACCCGCCGGTCGGCGTGGCGAACGAGTGGATCCGGCTGCTTCGGCCGGCCATCCGCCTGATCCCGGCGACCGAACCCGCGCAAACGGCGGTCCATCATCTGGACGTGGCCCATCGCCGTCAATCGATACTGCCTGGCCGGTACGGGAAGGACACGGACCGTTGAGCAGTGCGGCGCTGCCCACCGGTGACCTCGACATCGCCATGCCCAGTGACAGCACGCTGCTGTGCTTCCAGCTCGACTGCCAGGTAGACGACGTGGCGGCAATGCGATCGCGGGCGGCCCGGTACGACCGCCAACCGACATCCGCGGACGCCCTCCTCGACGTACACGATCTGATCGGGCACCGCGGATCAACTCGAACCGGGGGCGCGCTTGCCGTTGACTCGGCAGCTCGAACGGCGGTGGTCGAGCAACCCGGCGTCGAGCCGGGTGAGCCCCGGCAGCACCTGCACAAGGTGGTGCTCGACGTGGGTCCCGTACCGGCTTTCTCCGACCTGGACTGGCGGGCGCCCGGTAGGGCCGACCAAGCGGCTACCCCGTACGAGCACCGACTTCACCGGGCGGCGTGAGGCGGTGACCCGCCAGGTGGTCTCGGTGGAACACGCGGATCCGTCCGCCGAGCTGGTCGCCGCCGCCGACCTGCTGGTCAAGGTGGCCTGCCCGGAGCGAGAGGGGGCCGAGCCGGCATCGGCCGCCGAGGCGGTACGCCGAAGCGGGTACCTGCCGCCGGCCATCCGGTTGGCCCGCGTGCAGCTGGCCCGTCGGCGGGGCTGGCCGTTGGCGGATCTCGCCCGACGGCTCGGCCAGGAGTCGCCCCCGGCCCGGTTGGCTGCGGAGGACAAAAGGCCGGGGCTGCGGCGCTGCGGGCACCGCAGTGGGTGGTGGTGCCGTGCTTGAGGGGCTCGGCCTGCCGGCTGGCCTGGCTGACGCGTATGCCCATCTGGTGACTGTTCCGTCGGTGGCGCCGGACGAGATGGCTAGGGCGTTGGGAGCCAGCACCGATGACGCCGTCACCATGCTCGCCGCGTTGGAGCGGCATGCGCTTGCCAGCCGGTCCGAGTTCGGCGGGGAGGCGCGGTGGACCGCCGTTCCCCCGTTGCTGACCGGCCAGCGGCTCCTGGTCGAGCAGGCTTCGCGGCTGCTCGAGGCGCAGCGTGAACTGCTCGCGCTCTCTGAGTCCCACCAGCGGACGGTCAGGGCTGGCGGCGCGGAGCATCTTGTGGAGGTCGTGGTAGGCGAGGCCGCCTTGCACGCGCAGCTGAGCCGGCTGGACGAAGCCGCGCAGGAGGTGCTCGCGCTGGTGAAGCCGCCGTTCGTCGCGGTCTCATTCAGCGACGACGCCGCACTCTCGACAGCTCCGAGCAGCCGGGTGATATTCGACCACGCGGTGTTCGCCGATGATTACCACACGGTCGAGCGGCTGCGGCAAACCGTCAGGCCGGGCGACCAGCTTCGTGTGCACCCTGCGGTGCCGATGCGGCTGAGGGTGTACGACCAGCGGGTCGCTGTACTGCCCCTGGTGCGACATGACGCCCAACCGGCCGTGCTGCTGGTGCATTCTGGTGGCCTTGTGACCCTCGCCGTCGAGTTCTTCGAGGCGATATGGCGCGAGGCGACCCCACTGCCTGTCGGAGACGCCGATCTCGGATCTGGTGCCGAGCGCCGGTGGCTAGGTCTCGATGATCGGCGGATATTTGGGCTGCTCCTAACGGGGGCCACCGACGCGACGATCGCCCATCAACTCGGTCGCAGCGAGCGCTGGGTGCAACGCAGGGTGCGTTTGATGATGGACGAGGCCGGGGTGCGCACCCGGCTGCAACTCGGCTGGGAGGCGCACCGGCGCGGATGGCTGGTGGACGAGCCGGCCGGCGGTCGGTCATCCACGGCTGACGCGGACGAAGTAGCATCACCGCTACCGCCCGTAGCCTGACGAACGCGCTGCTGACGGCACGCGTCCGGCCGGTTCTCCCGGCGGCTGTCGGAAACACGCACGGTCGCATTCCCGCACGTCGTGGGCGCTTCCCCAACCCCCTCCGGCGATGTTGTCCTGGGGCGGCTCTGGCCCATCCCCAGGAGGATCACCCACCCTCTTCCGCTTCGCCGGGTTCGCCGACATCGCCGTCAACTTGGCGTGCCGCGCGCCTGCGGGGGCTGGCCACCACCTGACCGACCGGCTGGTCCGGATGAACCGTCCCAAGCCGGCCACGACCGGAACTGCGGCAGACGCCTGCACAAAGAGGAGAAGGCGCATGTGGAAACGACGACCTCGGGGTCCGCGGCGGAAGTCGAGGCCCGCGGCTGTTGCGACGATCGCCCTGTTGGCATTGCTTTCGAGCACGGCTCCGGCGGCACAGGCTGCGCCGACCGAGGGGGAGCCGGCTGACCGGGCGAGTGCCAAGATTGAGAAGCCTCTCGCTGGGAAGTTCGCGGCGGCAGCCAAGCAGGACTTCCTGGTCCGGTTCACCGAACGGGCCGACCTGACCGAAGCCGGGCGGACCAAGGACTGGGACGTGCGCGGCGCCACAGCGGCGAACGCGCTGAAGGCCAGCGCGGCGCGCAGCCAGCGCGGGGTACGCGCCATGCTGGACAGGGCACGGGTCAGTTACAAGTCGTTCTGGGCCACCAACGCAATCTACGTCGAGGACGGCTCGGCGACCCTGGCCCAGCAACTGGCCGGGAGGGCAGAGGTGCAGATGCTCTATGAGCCGCGCACCTACGAAATCCCCGTAGTCGCGGAGGACCAGCCCAGTGTCACGCCGCAGTCACTCCAGTGGGGTATCGCCGACGTCAACGCCGACGATGTCTGGACCAACTACGGCGTCACCGGCGAGGGCGTCGTGGTCGCGAGCATCGACTCCGGGGTGCAGTACGACCATCCGGCACTGGTCAAGCAGTATCGCGGCACCAACGGCGACGGGACCTTCGACCACAACTACAACTGGTTCGACGCTTCTGGCACCTGTGGGGGCAAGCCCTGTGACCTCAACGGCCATGGCACCCACACCATGGGCACGATGGTCGGGGACGACCGTGCGGGCAATCAGATCGGTATGGCGCCGGGCGCCACCTGGATCACGACGAACGGCTGCTGTGACAGCGACACGACGCTGATCGAGTCCGGCCAGTGGCTGCTCGAACCCACAGACTCGAATGGCCAGAATCCGGACGCCAGCAAGCGTCCGAACATCATCAACAACTCGTGGGGCACGCAGTCTCCGTCCAACGACCCGTTCATGGAGGACATCTCCAGGGCGTGGGAGGCTTCAGGGATCTTCAGTGTCTGGGCCAACGGCAACATCGGTTCCGCCTGCAACACCAGTGGGTCACCAGGTAGCCGGATCATCAACTACTCGGTAGGCAACTACGACAGCAGCCACGCCATCAATCCATACTCGAGCCGGGGAGCCGGCCAGGACGGGGAGACCAAACCCAACATCTCCGCTCCGGGATCGGCCATCCGCTCGTCGATTCCGGGTAGTGGCTACGCCCACTACTCCGGCACGTCGATGGCCGCCCCACACGTCGCGGGTGCGATCGCCCTGGCCTGGTCGGCGGCACCGACCCTGCTCGGGGACGTCGCCGCCACCAAGGCCCTGACGGACGGTTCCGCGGTCGACAGCCCCGACAACCAGTGCGGTGGCACCGACGACGACAACAACGTCTTCGGCGAGGGTCGGTTGGACGCGCTCGCGCTGCTCGCTGCCGCCCCCACCCGCGACACCGGGGTCCTGTCCGGCACGGTGACCGACGCGACGAGTGGTGGCCCGGTCGCGGAGGCCAAGGTCAGCCTGACCGGCCTGATCGCCCGTACGGTCAGCACCGACGCCAGCGGCCGTTTCGAGCTGCGGCTGCCCGTGGGCGCGTACGACCTGAACGTGTCCAAGTTCGGCTACGCGACCGACACCTTCACCGCAGTCAAGATCGATGCGGACCGGACGACAACGCTGAACGTACCGCTGGCAAGCCGTCCGTCCAGCACCGTGACGGGCACCATCACCGACGGATCCGGCCAGGGCTGGCCCCTCTACGCCAAACTCGACGTCGGGGACACCCCGGTGTCCGCGTTCACCAACCCCGTCACCGGTGCCTACTCGCTCAACCTCCCGTCGGGCACCAGCTACCGAGTTCAGGTGACCGCGCAGTACGCGGGCTACGACCCGAAGACGGTGACCCTGGACCTCACCGCCGGTGGCAGCGTCACGCTCGACGTGACGCTGGAGGTCAACCTCGGGTGCAATGCTCCGGGCTACCGCCTCGTGTATGAGCCCGTGCTCCGGGAGAGTTTCGACACCGGGAAGGTCCCCGACGGCTGGACCGTCGTCGACAACCTCGGAACAGGGCGGGTCTGGACCTTCAACGACCCGGAGAACTGGGGCAACCTCACCGGTGGCGACGGGTCCTTCGCAGACGTCAACGGCGACTACTACGGCCCGCCGAGCACCCAGGACACCGCACTCGTGACGCCGGTGCTCGACCTCTCCGACATCACCGACGCGACCTTGGAGTTCGCGACCGACTACCTGCATCACGCCAGCGAGAAGCCGGAAGTCGACGTCTCGGTCGACGGCGGCGCGACCTGGACCACGGTGTGGACCCAGGACATCAGCCTGCGCGGACCCGGCAAGGTACAGGTCTCGCTACCTGGCGCGGCCGGACAGCCCGACGTGCAGATCAGATTCCACTACCGCGTCGGCACCTGGAGCCATTGGTGGCAGGTGGACGACGTCTTCGTCGGCCTGCGGGACTGCGTCCCGCTCGATGTCGGTCTCATGGTCGGCAACGTCTACGACGCCAACGACAGGACCCCGGTGAACGGCGCGACCGTCACCAGCGACGAGGCTCCCCACGACACCGCCACCACCGTGGCGACGCCGCAGGACGACGCCCTGGCCGACGGCTTCTACTGGATGTACTCGTCGCTGACCGGCAAGCACCCGTTCACCGCGGCCAAGGCTCGCTACCAGGCGACGACCCGACCAGTCGATGTGGTCAAGGGCCGCGTGACCTCGGCCGACTTCCTGCTGGGCGCCGGGCGCCTCACGGTCAAACCCTCCTCGGTGCAGGCCAGCGTCCCCCTGGGGGGCGTGGACGAGCGCACCTTCACCATCACCAACGACGGCACCGCGCCCGTCGAACTGGAGATCACCGAGAACGACGGCAGCTTCACGATCCTGAAGGCCGACGGCACCAGAACGTCGTCGACCAGGATCGCGGGGTCCACCGGCACCTCCGTCAATCGGGTGAAGACCAACGTGACCCCGTTGCCACGGGCACCATCGGCGACCACCGCAGATGATGCCGAGCCCTCCGTTGTCCCACACAGCCAGCCGTGGATTGACCTGCCCAACCACCCCACCGACATCATGGACAACCATGCCGGCTATCTCGACGGCAAGGTCTACTCCTTCGGCGGCACCGAAGCAGGATTCGGCACGACCACTGCGTCGTACGTCTACGATCCAACGACGTTGACCTGGACCGCGCTGGCCCCGATGCCGGAAGGGCGACAGCAGGCCTCGTCGGCATTCGTCGACGGCAGGTTCTACCTGATCGGCGGCTGGTCCGGTGGTGACGGTGCCACCGTCGGCGTCGCGGCCATCTACGACCCGGAGACCAACACCTGGACGAAAGGCGCACGCAACCATCCGTCGCCGGCGGCTGCGGCGGGGACCGCGGTGCTGAACGAGAAGATCTACATGGTCGGCGGCTGCACGAGCAGCTGCGGCACGCGCGATGTGGTCGTGTACGACACCGAAACCGACACCTACCAGACCGCTGCCGACTACCCGACAAACACCTCCTGGCTCGCCTGCGCGGGTCTGGACGGCAAGGTTGTCTGTGCCGGTGGTTTCACCGGTTCTACGAGTTCCGTCTCGACGTACTCCTATGATCCTGCAACGGACAGTTGGACGCGTCGGGCCGACCTGCCGGGTACATACGACGCGTGGGGCACCAGCTACAGCGCCGCCAACGGCCTGCTGCTGCTTTCCGGTGGCGCGGTTGCCGACTCGACGGCGGTGACCAACGAGGGGTACGCGTACGACCCGCGCGCCGACAAGTGGACCGCCCTCCCCAACTCCAACAACTCGCTGTACCGGGGTGCCGCGGCATGTGGCTTCTTCAAGATCGGCGGGGCGTGGGCGAACTGGTCCGCAACGCGAGCCAACGAGGTCCTTCCTGGATACGAGGACTGTCGTGGCCCCGGAGTCTCATGGTTGAGCGCTGGGCCGACGACAGCGACGATCAAGGCCGGTGACAGCCTCACCGTCGGAATCGTGTTCGACTCCACTGCGGTCAGTCAGCCGGGCACCTACACGGCCGAGCTGAAGATCAAGGAGAACACCCCGCACCCGAGCCCCACCATCGGCGTCACCATGAACGTGATTCCACCGAAGTCGTGGGGCAAGCTGACAGGCATCGTCAGTGGTCAGCCCTCCCGTGGTGCCGTCACACCCGTAGCCGGCGCGATCGTCCAGGTCAATGACGCAAACCATGCCTTCACACTGGTCACCGGCGCTGACGGCAGCTACGCCCGCTGGATGAACCAGACCAGACAGAACATGCAGATCATCGTGGCGAAACACGGATACGTGCCGCAGACCCGCGAAACCCGGATCATGAGAGGAAAAACCACGACGGAGAACTTCACCCTGCAACCGCTCCCATAACGATCTTCGGGAGACGCCCCACTGCTGCCGATGAACGAAGACGTCCCTCCGGGCGGGTTGGCTCTGACTGCCGATCAAGTGCCGACCCGTTCCGGAGGGACCGTGACCACACCAGACCCGAAGATCAACGGGTGAGTGGGCAGGTGGCCCCGTCGATGGCGATGTCGTCGAGCGACAGGCCGACGATGTGGTCGTAGGCGTCGAGCACGATTGCCTTGCGCTGGGCGAACGTCAACCATGACCGGTCGGCGAATATTCGTTGAGCCGCTCGGGGGCCGGCGGTAGCGTCGCCGCCGTGACCTCACCGGCCCGACTGATTCGCGAGCCCGCCCTTTCCGACGTAGCCGAGTATGCGTACGCGGCCACGGTCGAGCCGCCGGCCCGGCTCGTCTTCACCGCCGGTTCCTGCCCGCTGGACGCGGAGGGGCGGACCGTCGCGCCGGGCGACCCGGCTGGCCAGGCCCGGCAGGTGATGGCCAACCTGGAGACCGCCCTCGCGGCGGCCGGCGCCCTGCTCACCGACGTCGTCAAGACCACCGTCTACGTGGCGTCGTCCCGCCGGTCCGATCTGGTGGCCGTCTGGGAGGTCGTCCGGGACGCGTTCGGCGACCACGAGCCGCCCAGCACGCTGCTCGGGGTGGCCGTGCTCGGGTACGACGACCAGCTCGTCGAGGTCGAGGCCGTCGCCGCCGTCCGCGACGGGCGCTGACCTACGGACCGCCCGGCGAGGCTTCCCAGTCCATGGCGGGTGGGAGCCACCCCGGCCGTCTGGTCAACCGGCGCCGACACCCGCGCGGCAAGGCAGGCAAGGACTGGCAGCCCGGGAATTCTGAGGTTCCCCCCGTGTGGACACTGGGTTATGCCGCGACCTGATGCAGCGTAGTCGGTGTGAGGGTCCCCCGAACCCGCGCGAAGCAACGCGCGTGGGCGCACGTCACCAGCGACACGCTGATCAGTCAACGGCCCGCCGAAGTCGCGGACCGGGCCGTCCCCGGGAACTGGGAAGGAGATCCGATCATCGGGTTGCAGCGCTCCGCGATCGGGACACTGGTCGAGCGGACGACGAGGTTCACGATGCTGATCCACCTGCCTCGTGAGGCCGGCTGGGGTGTGATCCCGCGGACGAAGAACGGCCCTGCTCTCGCCGGCTACGGGGCGCTCACGATGAGCAGAGCCCTCGCCGACACGATCAGCCGGCTGCCCGCGCAGCTACGCCGGTCGCTGACGTGGGACCGCGGGTTGGTTGGCCTCACAACCGTGGGCGGGCGGACCAACCCGCCGCCGTCGGGGCCGGTAGCTGCCACCAAGGTCGAAGACACTGAGCGGCAAGTGGTGGCGGACGTTGAGTCGTGGTTCAACAGACCGCCACCGCCTAGCCGTTTGGCTTCTGCCGCCGGGCTAGTGCAGCACCCAGTAGGACCGAATCCAGCCAAATCCATTCGGGGAACAGGTGCAGTTGACTGCCACGAACCAGACACCGCTACCTGAGTCGTATGCCTCCCAGCACGGGCCGTAGACGCGGTCCGTGCTCCATCGGTACTCAAGCACGGTGGCGTTGACGTTGGGATTGTCCTGCACAGGAGTCCAGTCGTCGATGACGACGTACTCACAAGAGGCGGAGGCGTTCACGTTCGTCGACCCTGGCTTTGGTCCAGCCAAGGCAGGCGAGGGCGAGACCGCGACAGTGGTGCCGATGAAGGCCAGAATCAGGCCCACGACGGACGCCGGAAACAACCGGGCCAGTCCGGATCGAGCGGACGAGGCTGCGGCGATGCCTCTGCGGATAAGCATGTGCTCCTCCTTGCGAGGGCAGACAGGAACCACATCATAGAAGAATGTCGATTGATGTGGCCATTGCCGGGACCGGCCACCCAGCCCCGAAACTCGCGACGGATGGACAACCACCCGATGCCACCAACACTCGGGCAATCACCAACAGACCGAGCCCCTTCATCGTGAAGTCGCGTTTGACCAGGTCACCGGGACGTCTGGTCTCCGCTGCGGGCCGGGTCGTGCGCGGCGACTTGTCGCGTAGCAGCCCGCGTAGCCCGGACTCGCGCATCAGCCGTTCGACGGTGCACCGGGCCACCTCGACACCACGGCGGCGTAGCTCGTGCCAGATCTTGCGGGCTCCGTGGACGCCGTAGTTGTCCTGGTGGATCTGCTCGATCATTGCGGTCAGCTCGTTGTCGCGCTGTGATCGGACGCTGGCGGGGCGGGTCTTGGCGGCGTAGTGGGTCGACGGTGCGATCTGTGCCGGCGCGCCTGCAGGACCCGCTGGACACCGTGCCGCTCCCGCTGGGAGCCGACAAAGGCGACCGTTGTAACAGAACCTGTTAGGTCTCCGGACCGAAAAGGCGCCTCCTCAAGGACACCGAGACGCCGTGGCCTGTGTAGGGGCCTTCAGGCGGTGGTCGCGATGCGTCCGACCCACGGAGTTCTGGTCACCACCGAACCGGCCCTGCGCCACTGCCCGGAGCTGCCGACAGTGCTGCCTGGCGCGGCGTCACGGCTGCTCGACAACTGGCCGACGGAGGACAGCGGCTGGCGTTGCATCTGGGCATCAAGGTCGCCCGGACGCAACGCCTCGTCTGAGTTCCGGCTCAGCCCATCACCGTGCCCGAGTTCGCGGTGTTTCGGTTGCGCCTACGAGAGAACGCACCCAGGTCGATCTCCAGGCCGGTGCGCGGGGCCCGGAACCGGACGGGTGACGCGTCGTGGTCGACGCCGTTCTCCACCTGGTTGATCAGCTCCGTCATCAGCTGCCCCACGACCGGCGCGTTCTTGAACTGGTTGCCGCTCGTTCCGATCGCGAGGTAGTAGCCCTCGAGTTCGGTGCGGTCGTAGATCGGAGTCCAATCGTCGGCGACGTCGTAGACGCCCACCACACCGCGCGCCCGGTTCGGCACCGGCAGACCGGTCAACCGCCGCGCGGCCCGCGTCACCTGAGCCTCGAAGACCGCGGCCGTCGGGTGGATGTCGACGGCGTCCGGGTCGTCGGTCCACTGCATCGGATCACACTCCGGTTCCGTTCCGCCTACGAGCAGGTTCCCTCCTACTTCACCACGGAAATAGGTGCCCAGATCCATGTCGGCCACCACGGGCCCCTCATAGCCCTCCAGGACCGGCACGTGCGCTACTTCCTGCCTCATCGGGCGCACTCCGACCGTGAAGTCGGAACCCACGCCGGCCAACCGGTTCAACGCGCCCGACCACGGTCCGGCCGCGTTGACCACGACGGCACAGGGAATCCGGGTGCCGTCCGACAGCCGCACCGACGTCACGCGCCCGCCGGCCCTCTCCACCGCTGTCACCGTGCTGCGGAAGCGGAACTCCGCCCCGCACGCCGAGGCCGCGGAGGCGAGGTTCACGGCGGCGAGGCTCGGGTCTGAGACGTAACCGGCGTCCGGGGTGTACACGCCACCGAGCGAGTGTTTCGCGTCCTTCCAGAATTCCTCGTCGTCGAGCCGCTTCGGCGGCCAGTAGCGGCCGGCGTCGATACCTGGGACGCGCTCGGCCAATGTCGCGCTGTCCCATTCCTCGTAGGGAACACCGACCTCGTCGAATAACGGAAGCCACGACGTACGCGGAGCCGCCTCGACGTCCAGCATGACCAGCCCACTCTTGCGGAATATCGCGAGGTCGCCGACTTCGTGCTCGAGGTGGCCGGCCCAGTCGAGCCAGCCGAAATGCGCCTCCCACGCCGTCGCCACCCCGGCGGTGGTGGAGAAGTTGAACCGAACGATCGCACTCGATGCCGAGGTGGACCCCTGTCCGGCCCCCGGGGTCCGATCGAGCACGATCACGCGGTGCCCAGCCCGCGCAAGCTCAAGGGCGATCGACGAACCGATCACACCTGCCCCGATCACGACCACATCGGTACTCACACGTCGTGCTCTCTCATAGAGCACGGCAGGTCCTGAGGTAGCTGAGGAACGAGGCCTGCAGGCCGGTCACGTGCGTTTCGCGCAGGACCGCGCTGGTGACGGCTCCGCCGCGGGCGGTCAGGCGGTGCAGGACGGTGGCCGTGTTCTTCGCGAGGTTCTGGTAGACGGCCAGGTCTCCGAGAAGCTCTCGGTCGTTGACGGTCAGGTGAAGCTTGGCGGTAGGCAGGCTGTCGCCCATCTGCTCGAGCTGGGCGAAGACCTGACTGTCCTCACTGACAACGCCGGGACTGCCTGCTCCGATGCTCTCGAAGAGCGTACTGCCGGTGAGCCAGGCATAGAGACTGAAGAGTCCGCCGTAGGAGTAGCCGAAGAGGCCGTGACCGCTCATGGCTGTGCCGTAGTCGTGTTCGATCCGCGGGTGCAGTTCCGCGGTAAGGAAGCTCAGGAACGCGTCGGCGCGGGGGGCGCGTAGCTCGGCGAGATAGGCGTCGGCTTCCTCGCGTGTCATCGCGCCCGTTCGGAGTGCCATTTCCACGGCATCGACGAATTCCTTGGCGATGGGCTCGCCGGGTGGCACGAGGTCTCTGTTGCGCAGCCGTTCCCAGTGCCGGGCTTCCTCGCCCGCGTAGCCGACGCTGACTTGGATGTAGGGCTGGATCCGCTGCATGGGGTCCCGCTGGGTGACGATGAGTGGAGCCGTCATGCCCACGGTCCAGTTGCCGTCGAGCACGTACACGACAGGCACTCGCGTCGTGGCGGGGTCGTAGCCCGGTGGCGTGGTGACCCAGACGCCGTAGTCGTGCCCTCCGCTGGAACGCGTTTCGAAATACTCTGTGTCGGCGAGGCAGCCCTGCCACATGGCGCTCATCGCAGGTCCTTCACGACGCGTCCGGCCTGGACGACGACGATGGCGTTGGACGGGTCGGCGAAGAGCTCCGGATCTTCGAGCGGGTCGCCTTTCCAGAGCACGAGGTCTGCTCGCATGCCGGGAGCGATGCTCCCCACCTCGCCGGACAGGCCGAGGATCTCGGCATTGGTCTTCGTGGCCGCCACGAGAGCTTCCATCGGTGTCTCGAGTTCCGCGCGCAATCTGAGCTCCTCGCCTCGACGGTTCTGAGCCGGACCGATGAGATCGGAACCCAGCCCGATCCGTACTCCGGCCTCCTTGGCGACAGCGAGCGCCTCGGTCATCCGCTCACGAACACCCATCACACGATGGCGGGTCGATTCGTCGAGGCCCGCTCCAGCGGTGTCGTGCAGCAGTTGCTCGACGACGGCGAACGTGGGCACGAGGGCGACCTCGCGAGTGGCCATCAGGGCGGCCGTGGACGCATCCAGGTCGGTGCCGTGCTCGACACAACGTACCCCGGCCTCGACGGCGTTCCGAACGCCTTCGTTGTTGTGGGCATGAACAGTCACGTAGGTGCCACGTGCCGCGGCTTCTTGCACAGCGACGGCGATCTCCTCCACGGTGAACTGGGTGTCGGTCAGCCGGTCGTGAGCGCCGACCACTCCGCCTGTCACGCACAGCTTCAGGAAGGAGGCTCCGCGACGGAACGCCTCGCGCACGTTGCCTCGCAGCTCGTCGGCGTTGCCCGACATCATGGACAGGGCGCACAGACCCGGAAGGTGATGGCTGCTCCACAGCTCGGTGGGTTCCCAGTCGGCCCCGTAGTAGCCGTGCCCGCCGGTCTGGCACTGAACAGGTCCACATGACAACACGCGCGGTCCCCTGACCTTGCCCTTCGCGATCGTGGTGACGACGCCGCCGTCGATCCCGCCGGTGTCGCGAACGGTCGTGAAGCCGGCATCGAGTGTCGCGCCAGCCGTGGCGAAGATGTCCGCCGCGATCTCAGCGGCACTGATCTGAAACGAGAACTGCGGCCGGATCAGGCTCGACAAGCCCAGGTGAACGTGAGCGTCGATCAGGCCAGGCGTCATCGTCAGCCCCTCGGCATCGAGGCGCTCGCCGTGTGCGCTGGAGGCACCAAGCCGGGCGATATGCCCGTCTTCGATGCTGACGTCGACCTTGGCGGGGTCGCGACCCGACCCGTCGACGACCGTCGCGCCGACCACCTGAAAACGTCCCACGAGTCGTCCCCTCCGTCGTCGCGAGCCGACTGAGACCATGTGTGAAGCACCACGGCACCGCCAGTCGTTCTTTTCCAATGGATAAACTGTGGGAGTGATCCTGTCAAGCACGGAACGCAAAGGCGACGCACGCGAGCGTCTCCTGGCCCGGCTTCTCGACGCCTTCGAGGAGGCGCTTCCCTCACCGGAGGTGTCGCTGCGTGAGATCGCCGTCAGGACCGGGACCAGCCACGCCCTCCTGCGGTACCACTTCGGGTCGCTCCCGGGTGTCTTGGCGGCCATGCTCAAGGCGCAGCGATCTCGTGACAACGAGGCGCTTTTCGAGGCCGCCCAGCAGGGCAGTTTCGACGACCTCGTCGTGGCGATCTGGCGGGTCTACACTCGACCGGAGCAGCTGTCGCGTGTCCGTGGCTTCTTTCACGTCGTAGGACTGGCCGCGTACAGCCCGGAGGACTTTCGTGAGTTCATCGACTCGCTCGATGACCTGACCAAGATGCTGGCCTCGCTGGCGGAACGCGAAGGGCTCGACGCCAAGGAAGCGCTGACTTTGGCCACCGTCACCATTGCCGCGATGCGTGGCCTGCTCTTGCAGGAGGTGCTGACACCAACAGCCCACTCGGAGGACGCGGTGACCTTGATCCTGCGCCTAAGCAAGGACCAATCCGTTCCACGGACACACCCGGGGCCTTGAGCAGGTGGCCGCCCTTCGCCACCACATGAGCCCTCTCGACGCCCGAACAGCGTCGGCACCCGCTTCACCTTTTTCCCCTGGGCCGCACAGGCGCGGTGGCGCGGCCGTGCTCACCGAGATCGACATCGGCCTCGACGACGCGTACAAGAACAACTCCAGCCCTGGTCAGAGGCCATGCGCGAACGCTTGGAGCCCGGGATCGTCATCTCCGCGTTGACCGGCGCTGGAGTTGTTTTTGGTCCGGAAGCTACCGGCAGGCCTGGTCGGGAGTACGTCGTCGGGGAACGACGGACGCCATGACGTCGTCGGGCGGGTCGCCCGCCGTGGCGGGCGGCCCCGGCGCGGAGACCATGTGGCGCCCGCTACCCTGCCCGACCGGCTGGCCCGATGGCAGCCGAGTCCCGGGACGGCCGTAGCGCCTCGACGGCGGCCGACGGGTCGTCGGCGAAGAACCGCAGTACGCGGACATGCTCGCGCCGCCCCAGCGGGCGTACCGCGACAACGGTCTCGGTGAGCTCGACGATCAGGTTGGTCTGGCTGTTCGCAGCCAAGGCCAGGCAATCACCATCCGTCTTTATCATGCCGGTCTCGTTGTAGTTGCGCTTGTGCTGCACCCCGGCGACGAGGCGACGAGGGATGCGCAGATCGAAGAACGCGCCGTAGCGGACGCGCAGCTCGTCTGCGGTGACGACGTGCGGGCGGGTGATGTAGCTGGCCATGACGGCCAGCGCGATCAGGATGCCGTACGCGTCGAGCGCGAGTACCACTCCGCGCAGCCCAGCCGGGGCGCCCAGCGAGCGCAGCAGGATCTCCACGCCTACGAGCTCGATCACGCAGGCGAACAGGAACCCGAACATGAGCACCGTCTGCTCGCGGTGATACGACAGTGTCACGGCGCCCGGCGGCACCCCGTGTCGGCGACGACCGACCCAGAGCACCAGGCTGACCATGCCCTTGGCCTCGAAACCCATGATCCGCCGCACCTTCTCGGGCACGACCTGCTCGTATGTGCCGCGCAGAGCCGTTCTGCGCCTGGCGCCGTCCTGGCGCAGAGCGCGGTAACGCTGCCCTAACACCAACGCCTCCAACAGCAGCACTGTCAGCACGCCCAGCTCGGCGGCCGTGACGACCGGGCGTGGCAGCGCGACGCCGGAGACCAGCAGGACGGCGAGCATCACCTCCGCCGGCAGGATCGCGAACAGCGCGGCTCGGGCGATCTTCAGCATCATGCGCGTTCCTTGAGCGTCGTCACCATCAGGCTCAGCACCTCGACCTGGGCCGGGGCGAGTTCGGAGATCATCAGGTCCAGCCAGCGGCTGGTCTCCGCCTGTTCGAGGCTGGCCACCATCGCCGCGGCCACCTCGGCGGGCAGATGGGCCGCGAACTCGGCGGCGAGCGCGGCGACCCGCGGGTCGGACGGGTCCGCACCGGCAATCGCGTCCATCCGCGCGGTGAGGGCATGGCCCCGGCCCCGCGCGTCCGATGCGGTGAGCGGCTGGAACATCGCCAGGATCTGTTCTCGGGCGGCCGGGTCGGCGCCGGTGTCGATCAGCGACAACATGTCGCGATCGAGCGCGGCGAACGCGGAGCCGGCCGGGTAGATGTCGTGCAGCAGGTCCCCCAGGTCGGGGGCGACCGTGGTGTCGAGGTTGAGGTCGGCCTCGGCCAGTAGCGCGGCCAGTCGGGCCCGGCGGGCGGCGATGGCGTCCTGCTGGCGGGCCAGGTCGGCATCCAGATCGCTGAGCACCTCGCGCAGGTCACGGCCCTGGTCGTCGGCGAGCACGTCGCGGATCTCATCGAGGGACAGACCGAGCTCGGCGAGGCGGCGGACCCGGGCGAGCAGGACCGCGTCGCGCAGCCGGTAGTCGCGGTAGCCGCCGGGGGTCCGCTCGGGCTCGGGCAACAGCCCGAGGCGGTGGTAGTGGCGCACGGTACGGGTGGTCACTCCGACCAGCGCGGCTAGCTCGCCGATACGCATGGCCCAATTAGAGGCGTTGACGTTACGTCAAGGTCAAGCCGCCCGGCCCCAGTCAGCGCTTGAGCTCCGGCTACCGGCCGTGAACAGCAGGGGCTGCCCACCACGACGCCGGAGTCTGACTGGCAGCCGTGGAGGGACGCCCCAGGGCCGGGAAATGCGTGCATGATCGATTGCGGTGAGTCTGCGTCAGCGGCCGGGCGGGCTCGCTGGCTGGCTGTCCAGCGGTAGAACCCGGAGCGCGAAACCGCCAGGACCCCGCACAGCCGCTTGACGCCGAACATGGCACGGTGGGCGGAGATGAACCGGAAGCAGCTGGTCGCGGGAAGTCATACCGGGCCGGGCGACCGAGGAGCCCCGGCTGGGGAGGATCAAAAGGTAACGGGCGGTGCCGCCGACCGGCGGGAACCGGGCCGAGGACGGGCCGGTCAGCGCGCCCGGTGCGGCGGTGCCGGTGCTGGTGCTGGAGCCGCGCGAGGAGGTCGAGGTGGCCGAGCAGCTAGTTGTATCCCCCTTGTGAAATTTGGTGAACAACTTCCGTCGACCGGGATCCCCCGTTCAGTCAAGTTCCCAGCCAGCAGGGCTGATGCTGTGGTGAACAGCGGTTTCACTCTTGTTCACAAATCTATAGCCTGATAGAACATCTCCAGGTAGGCGGCCGCCTGCGGCCCACCTCGTCGCGGCACTGGAGGACTGTCCAATGGCTGGTTCAGCACGTCCGGTCGGATCCGGATCACCCGCTCTCTCCCGTCGGTCGGTGCTGCAGCTCGGGGGCTCCGTCGCTCTGCTGCTGACGACCGGCGCCTGCGCCGCCGGCCAGTCCGGCAGCTCGGACGGCAAATCCGACGGCCCGGCCGCGGCGACGCTACGGATCGCCGTCTCCAGCTACCTCAGTAGCTGGGACCAGGACTTCGTCGGCTTCGACCCGACCGCGCTCATGCTCTACAAGAACGTCTTCCCGTATCTGGTCGACTACGGTGTCACCGAGGTCAGCGGCTCGAAGATCCTGGACACCGGCAACGTCACCCCGACCTTCGCCGAGTCGTTCACGCCCAGCGCGGACCAGAAGATCTGGACCCTGAAGCTGCGCAAGGGCGTCAAGTTCGCCAGTGGCAACGAGATGACCGCCGCCGACGTCAAGTGGTCCAAGGACCGGGCGTTCGCGGCCAAGGCCAACGTCGCCGGCGTGTACCGCACCATCGGGCTGACCGAGCCGGACCAGATCCGGGTCGTCGACGACTACACCGTCGAGTTCACCCAGGCGTTCCCGAGCGCGCTCACCCTGCAGATCCAGGCGATCTCGCTGTATGTCTTCGACTCGGTCGAGGCCAAGAAGCACGCCACCGACGCCGACCCGTGGGCCAAGGAGTGGTTCGCCAAGAACGTGCCGACCGGCGGCTACTTCAACGTCACCAAGGCCACCCAGGGCCAGGAGATCGTGCTGGAGGCCAACAAGGGCTACACCGGCCCGGATCCGGCGCGGACCGGCACCATCCGGATCTCGGTCGTCCCGGCCGCCGCCAACCAGCGCCTGCAGTTGCAGGCCGGCGACATCGACGTCGCACTGGGCATCAGCAAGCGCGACATCGCCGATCTGAGGAACGCCGACGGCATCAAGGTCATCTCGGCGGCAAGCAACGAGCAGGTGGCTATCCAGATGTCGGTGACCACCGCGCCGTTCGACGACGTCAACGTCCGCAAGGCGCTGGCACAGGCGGTCCCGTACGAGCAGATCATCGCCAACGTGTACGGCGGCGACGCCCGGCCGACCAGCAGTCTGGTGCCGTTGGACATGCCCGGCTACAACCCCGCTGGCTATCCGTATACCTATGACCTGGAGAAGGCCAAGGCGACGCTGGCCGCGGCCGGTAAGCCGTCGATCAGCTCGGAACTGGTCTTCCAGACCGACAACGACACCCAGCAGCAGCTCGCCGTGCTGGTGCAGTCCGAGGCGCGCAAGGCCGGCATCGAACTCAAGCTCACCCCGCTGGACCCGGCGACGCTGGCCGAGCGGCGGCAGCAGAAGAACATCCCGCTGCAGATCACCTCCGGTCAGCTCTGGGTCAACGACGTCGAGTACATGCTGGCCACCAGCTTCGTCTCCGGCGCCAACCTGAACTACTCCAACTACAGCAACCCGGAGATCGAGCAGATCTACGAGCAGTCACACACCACCGTCGACCCGGCGGCGCGGCTGGCGCTGTGGACCCGGGTGCAGGCGATCCTGGCCGCCGACGTGCCCTGGGTGATCATCTGTCAGCCCAACTTCAACCTCCCCGTACGCGAGAAGGTGGCCGGCTGGGTCCAGCCGATGGACGGGCTCGCCCGGCTGCGCTACCTGAGCGCCTCGGCCTGAGTCCTGTCGTGCGGATCCTACGTTTCGTCATCAGGCGACTACTCCAGCTCATCCCGGTGCTGCTGGGCGTGGTCGTCCTGACCTTCCTCCTGGTCCGGGTGCTGCCCGGCGACCCGATCCAGACCATCCTCGGCCCGAACGCGACGCCCGAGGACGCCGCCGCGGCCCGTGCCAGGTACGGGCTCGACCAGCCGATCTGGAAACAGTTCCTGGACTACCTCGGCGGTCTGTTCACCGGCGACCTCGGCACGTCGATCCAGAGTGGCGCGGCCGTCGGCGGTGAGGTGGCGTTGCGGATCGGGCCGACGCTGGAACTCGTGGTGCTGTCGGTCTCGCTGGCGCTGGTCGTCGCGGTCGGGCTCGGCATCTGGTCGGCCCGTAACGCGGACCGGTTCGGTGACCACAGCATCCGGATCCTGGCCCTGATCGGAAACTCGATGCCGGAGTTCTGGCTCGGCCTGGTGCTGATCCTGGTCGGTTACAGCGTGCTCGGCTGGTTCCCGGCACCCAGCGGCCGGGTCGATCCGGACACCAACCTGACCCCGATCAGCGGCGCCGACCTGGTCGACGCGGCGTTGACCGCGAACGGGCCGGCGTTCACCTCGGCGCTGGCCCACCTGGTCCTGCCGGTGGCCACCCTGGCGATCGTCATCGTGGCACCGCTGCTGCGCAGTGTGCGGGCGTCGGCACTGGAGGTGCTGCACTCCGAGTCGTACGTCGCCGCCGGGGCGCACGGCCTGCGCGGACGTACCCTGCTCCGGGGATACCTGACCCGGGCCACCATGGTCCGGGTGCCGTCGCTGGCCGCGCTGGTCTTCGGCACCGCGATCGGCTCCACGGTGCTGGTCGAGTACGTCTACTCGTGGCAGGGCTTCGGCCAGTGGGCGCTGCGCGGCCTGCTGTACCGCGACTACCCGGTGGTGCAGGCGTCCGTGGTGATCATCGCGTTCGCGTACGTGCTCGTGTTCCTGATCGCCGACGTGGTGCACGCGATCCTCGATCCGAGAGTGAAAATCTGATGGTTGACCTGCGCGCCGCCGGTGGCCCCGGCGAGACCGCCGACACCGCAGCGCCGGTCCGGGTCCGCGGAGTCCGCGACGGCCGGTTCGCGAATGTCCTGATCTGGACCGGTGCGGTGATCCTGGCCGTGGTCGCGCTCGCCGCGCTGTTCGCCCCGCTGCTCAGCTCGTGGGGGCCGGAGGAGATCGACCCGGCGGGCAACCTGGTCGCCCCGGGCGGCACCCACCTGCTCGGCACCGACAGCAACGGGATGGACATCTGGAGCCGGCTGCTGCATGCCGGCCGGCTCGACCTGGGCATCGCGGTGTCGTCGGTCGCCCTCTCCGTCGTCGTCGGCACCCTGCTCGGACTGCTCGCCGGCTACCTCGGCGGCTGGGTCGACGACGTCCTGATGCGGCTGTTCGACATCCTCCAGGCGTTCCCGACCTTCATCCTGGCCCTGGCGGTGGCCGCCCTGCTCGGCAACGGCACCGTCAACCTGATCATCACGATCGCGGCGGTCAACGCGCCCGGGTACGCCCGCCTGGTCCGCGCCGAGGCCCGCTCGGTACGGGAACTGCCGTTCGTCGACGCGTCGGTGACCGCCGGCTCGTCCGCGTTCGGCGTGCTCTGGCGGCACATCCTGCCCAACTGCCTCACCCCGGTCCGGGTGATCGCCCCGCTGAACTGCGGCTGGGCCATGCTGACCCTCGCCGGCCTGTCCTTCCTCGGACTCGGCGTCAGCGTGCCCACCGCCGAGTGGGGCGCCATGATCAGCCTGGGCAACGCCGACGTGGTCGCCGGCCGCTGGTGGACCTCGGTGCCGCCCGGTCTCGTCCTGCTCGTCTGCGTGCTCGGGTTCAGCCTGCTCGGCGAGGGGCTGCAGGAACGCGCCGACGCGAAGCGGAGATGACGATGCTGTCGATCGAGAACCTTTCGGTGCTGATCCGCCGGTCCGGCCGCGAGGTCGCCGCGCTGAGCAACGTCGACCTGCGCGTCGACGCCGGCGAGGTGGTCGGGCTGGTGGGCGAGAGTGGCGGCGGCAAGAGCATGGTCGCCCGGTCGATCGTCGCGCTGCTGCCCGGCGGCTCGCACGCCACCGGCGCGATCCGGTTCGAGGGCGCCGACGTGCTGCGGATGGACGCCGAGGCGCTGCGCACGCACCGGGGACACGGCGCCGCGCTGTGCTTCCAGAACCCGCGCGGCGCGTTGTCGCCGACCCGGACCGTCGGCCGGCAGCTCACCGACCGGCTCACCACCCACCGGGGGATGTCCGCGGCGCAGGCCCGGACGACCGCCCGGGAATTGTTCGAGGCGGTCGGTATCCGCGATCCTGCCCGGCGGCTCGACGCGTACCCGCACGAGCTGTCCGGCGGGATGGCGCAACGGGTGATGATCTCGCTAGCCACCGGTTGCGCTCCCGGTCTGCTGATCGCCGACGAGCCGACCACCGGGCTGGACGTGACCCTGACCCGGGAGATCCTGCGCCAGTTCCGGCAGGCGGCCGACACCGACCGGCGCGGCGTACTGCTCATCTCGCACGACCTCGCCTCGATCGCGCCGGTCTGCGACCGGGTGGTGGTGCTGTACGCCGGCACGGTCGTCGAGTCCGGCCCGGCCGACCGGGTGCTGCGCGAGCCGGCGCACCCGTACACCCGGGCCCTGCTCGCCTCGGTCCCCGACGTCGACGGGCGGCCGGTGGTCGCGACCGCCGGCTCGATGCCGCTGCTGCGGACCGCGCCGCAGAACTGTCCGTTCGCGCCGCGGTGCGCGCACGCCACCGACAACTGCGGCACCGGACGGCCGGCGACCACCCCGGTGCCCGGCGGCACCGACGGCTGGACCCTGGCCTGCTTCCACCCCCAGTCCGGCCCGCTGACCGTGGCCCCGACCGCCACCGTCCCGGTCGACGCGACCCCATCCGGCGCGGCCCCGGCCGTCACCGTGGCCGACAAGCCCTCGGCCAGCGCGCCGGCAGTGCTGGCGATCGACGACGCACACGTGGTGTACCGCAGCCGGTTCGGGCGCGGCGGCCACCACGCGCTGCGTGGGGTCAGCCTGCGGGTCGCGGCCGGCGAGACGCTCGGCGTGGTCGGCGAGAGCGGATGCGGTAAGAGCACCCTGGCCAAGCTGATGCTCGGCCTGGTCGAGCCGACCCAGGGCACCGTCGAGGTCGGTGGGCAGCGGTACGCCGGCCTGCGCGGCCGCAAACTGCGCCGGCTGCGGACCAGGGCACAACTCGTCTTCCAGGATCCGATCGGGTCGCTGAGCCCACGCCGTACGGTCGGTGACTCGATCGCGGAACCGCTGCGCGCCCTCGGCGTACCGGCGGGGGAGCGGGCCGGACGGGTCGCGGCCGTTCTGGACCGGATGAACCTGGACCGGTCGATCCTGTCCCGGCAGCCGCACGAACTGTCCGGCGGGCAGGCGCAGCGGATCGGGATCGCCCGGGCGCTGGTCGGCCGCCCCGAACTGATCGTCTTCGACGAGCCGACGTCGGCGCTGGACGTCACCGTCCAGGCCCAGATCCTCGAGGTGATCGCCGATGTCGCCCGGGACAACTCGCGCGGCTCGGTGTTCATCTCGCACGACCTGGCCACCGTGCGCGGCTTCGCCGACCGGGTGGTGGTGCTCTACCTCGGCCGGGTGGTCGAGCAGGGCCCCGTCGACGAGGTCTTCGACGACCCGAAACACCCGTACACCCGGGCGTTGCTGTCCAGCGCGCCCAGTCTCGGCGCCGGCTTCGGCGGGCCGCGGGTCGAGCTGACCCGGGACCTCGCGGACACCGACGCGACCGTCGGGTGCCCGCTGGCTGCCCGCTGCCCGTTCGCCGTCGACCGCTGCCGGTCCGAAGAGCAGCAACTGCGGCCGTACGGCGCGAGCGAGGCGGCCTGCTGGCGCATTCCCGAGATCCCCGTCCTGATGAAAGGCAGTGAGAGCCTTGTCTGAACCGCACATCCGGCTCGCCGTCGACATCGGCGGCACGTTCGTCGACGCGATGGAGTTGGATACCCGCACCAACCGGGTCCGGTTCCGGAAGGCGTCGACCACGCCGGCCCGGCCGTGGGAGGGGGTGCTCGACGCGGTCACCGCGCTCGGCACCGATCTGTCCGATGTGGAGCTGTTCATCCACGGCACCACGCTGGGTCTCAACGCGGTGCTGGAACGCCGTGGCGGCGCGACCGGCATCATCACCAACGACGGCTTCCGGGACATTTTCCTGCTCGGCCGCGGCAACGTACCCGCCGACCACATGTACGACTTCAGGTACGAGCGCCCGGAGAGTCTGGTACAGCGGCGCTACACGGCCGGGGTCACCGGTCGCCTGGACTACAAGGGCCGGGTCGTCGACGACCTCGACCCGGACAGCGTCCGCGCCGCCGCCCGCGAACTGGTCGAGGTGCAGGGGGTCCGGTCGATCGCGATCTGCTTCCTGCACTCGTTCCTCGACCCGACCCACGAGCGGGAGGCCGCCGCGATCATCCGGCGCGAGTACCCGGACGTGAGCCTGTCGCTGTCCACCGACATCGTCCGCGAGTACCGCGAGTACGAGCGGACCAGCACCACCGTGCTGGAGGCGTACATCCGGCCGATCTTCGAACGCTACGTCGACGAGCTGGAGAGTGGGCTGGCCGCCCGCGGCTTCACCGGCCGGTTCCTGATCATGCGCTCTGGTGGCGGGTCGATGACGTCCACGGTGGCCAAGACGTCGCCGACGCACACCGTGCTGTCCGGCCCGGCCGGCGGCATCGTCGGCGCCGCCTACCTCGCCAACGAGCTGGGCCGGGACAACCTGCTCACCTTCGACATCGGCGGCACCTCGCTGGACGCCTGCGTCATCGAGCGCGGCACCGCCGTCGCCGCGTACGAGGCGCAGCTCGAGCACTTCCCGCTGCTGATCCCGACGTACGACATCCGGACCATCGGCGCCGGCGGCGGCTCGATCGCCTGGCTGGACCGGGGCCTGCTCAAGGTCGGTCCGCACAGCGCCGGCGCCGACCCCGGCCCGGTCTGCTACGGCCGGGGCGGCACGAAACCGACGGTCACCGACGCGTCGGTGGTACTCGGCTACGTCGACCCGCAACGGTTCCTGGCCGGCACGATGGGGCTGCGTGACGCCGCCGCCCGCGACGCGGTCCGGGAACAGATCGCCGAGCCGCTCGGGCTGTCCGTGGAGTCGGCCGCCGCCGGCATCTACGACGTGCTGCTGGCCAGGACCGTCGGCGCGGTCCGCCAGATCACCGTCGAACGGGGTCACGACCCGCGCGGCTTCTCGCTGCTCGCCTTCGGCGGCGCCGGGCCGCTGCTCGCCCCGCTGCTGGCCCGCGAGATGGGCATCCGCGAGGTGGTCGTGCCGTTCGCCCCGTCCGGCTTCTCCGCCTGGGGGATGCTGTCCGCGGACATTGTCGACGACTTCGCCCGTACCGTGATGGCCACCCTGGACGACGCGGACCTGGACCATGTCGAGGCGATGTTCTCCGGCGTGGAGGCCGAGGCGGTGGCGTCGCTGCACACTCAGGGCGTCGACGCGCGGGACGCGATCCTGGAGCGGCAGTTCGAGCTGCGCTACCTGGGCCAGGAGCACAGCCTGATGGTGACCGTCGGCGACGACCTGGATCCCGACGCCATCCGGGTGTCGTTCGAGGAGTTGCACCGGGCCCGGTACGGCCACGCGATGGAGAACCGGCTGCAGATCCTGAACCTGCGGGTACGCGGAATCGGCCGGACCCGTCGCCCGGAGCTGCCCAGCCTGTCGGCCGGCGACGGCGACCCGACGCGGGCGCTGCTCGCCCCGCGTGACGCGTACGACTTCGGCACCCGGTCAGTCGTGCCGTTCGCGGTCTACGACCGGTCTCTGCTGGCACCCGGCGACGTGTTCGCCGGCCCGGCTCTGGTCGACGAGGGCACCTCGACCACCGTCGTCCCCAGCGGACAACGTGTCGAGGTCGACGCGCACGGCTACCTGCTGGTGACCCTGGAGGAATCATGACCGGGCGTGGCGAGGGAATCGGCAAGCTCAGCCGGACAGCTCATGCGACTGCCGAGCGAAGCGAGGTGGGGGCGTGACCACATTGGATGGTGCCACGGTCGAGGTGGTCCGTAGCTATCTGCTGTCGGCGGCCGAGGAGATGCGGGCCACTCTGATCCGCACGTCGTTCAACCCGGTCATCTACGAGGTGCACGACTTCGGCATGTCGATGTACGACGCCGACCTGCGGCTGATCGCCGAGGCGACCGGCCTGACGTTCTTCCTCGGCGCCAACGACTTCTCGCTGCGCAAGGGCGTCGAGTACGTCGGCCTCGACAATCTGCACCGCGGCGACATCGTGCTGCTCAACTATCCGTACTGGAACGCCGCACACGCCTCCGACGCCACCCTGTTCGCCCCGGTCTTCCAACCCGACCCCACGGATCCGGACGCGGACGGCACCCTGGTCGGCTTCCTGTGCGTCCGCGCGCACTGGATGGATCTCGGCGCCAAGGACCCTGGCTACGTGCTGGACTCCACCGACATGCACCAGGAGGGCCTGATCTTCCCGGGTACCAAGGTGGTGTCGAAGGGCAAGCCGGTGCACGAGATCCACGAGCTGATCCGGTTCAACTCGCGGATGCCGGCCGAGGTGCTCGGCGACCTGCACGCCCAGATCGCCGCGCTGCGCACCGGCGAGCGCCGCTACCTGGAGATCCTGGCCAAGTTCGGCCGGCCGACCGTCGAGGCGGCCATCGACGCGATGATCGCCGACGGCGAGGCGCGCAGCCGGGCGGCGCTGGCTGCCCTACCGCAGGGCACCTGGACCGCCGAGGACTGGGTCGACGACGATGGCATCACCGCCGACCCGGTGAGGATGCGGGTCACCGTCACCATCGCGGGCGGCGAGTTCACCGTCGACTTCGCCGGTTCCGCGCCGGCCACCGCCGGCCCGATCAACATGCCGTTCGGCGCGACCGAGGCGATCTGCAAGGTGATCCTGAAGTCGCTGACCTCCCCGGACCAGCCGTCGAACGCCGGCACGGTAGCGCCACTGAAGGTGCTCGCCGAGCCCGGCACGCTGTTCCACGCTGTCTATCCACAGCCGACGTTCACGCTGTGGACCGGGATCGTCGCCGTCGAGCTGATCCTCAAGGCGCTCGCCCAGGGGATGCCGGATCTGCTGCCGGCGTCGTCGGGTGGGGACGTACCCGGGTTCATGATGGTGGGTACGCACCCGGACACCGGGGCGTTGTTCGCGGTCAGCAACAACGATCCGGTCGGCTGGGGCGCGACCACCGACCACGACGGGATGGAGGCCGCCACCCACGTGTCCGGCAGCACCGGTCGGATCACCCCGATCGAGGTGCTGGAGGCCCGGACCGGGATGTTCTTCGAGCGGGTCGAGTTCCGTGTCGATTCCGGTGGGGCCGGGCGGTTCCGGGGTGGTGCCGGGTTGCGGCGGGACATCCGGTTCGTGACGCCGGGGGAGTTCCTGTCGGTGATCAAGAAGACCCGGAGTCGGCCGTGGGCGCTGTCCGGTGGTCGGGAGCCGGACCCGAACCAGGTGGTCGTGTTCCCGGGTACGGATCGGGAGGCGCGGGTGTCGACGAAACGTACCCGGGTCGAGGTCGGTGACCGGGTCACGTTGCTGACCGCCGGCGGCGGCGGGCACGGCGAGCCGGGAGACCGGGATCCGGAACTGGTCCGGCACGATGTCGCCGAGGGCTACGTGAGCCAGGCCGCCGCCCGGGAGATCTACGGAGTGGACGTAGATGAGTGAACCGGACGGCGCCACCGTCGAGGTGGTCCGCAGCTACCTGGTCTCGGCCGCCGAGGAGATGCGCGCCGCACTGGTGCGGACCGCCTTCAACCCGGTCATCTACGAGGTGTACGACTTCGGCATCTCCATCTACGACGCCGACCTGCGGCTGGTCGCCGAGTCGACCGGGCTGAGCCGGTTTCTCGGCGCCAACGACTACTCGATCGGTAAAGGCGTCGAGTACGTCGGCGTCGACAACCTCGAACCCGGCGACGTGGTGCTGCTGAACTACCCGTACTGGAACGCCGCGCACTCGTATGACGCGACGCTGTTCAGCCCGGTGTTCCTGCCTCCTGTGGACGGGGCCGGCGACGGCGACATCATCGGCTTTCTCTGCGTCCGCGCGCACTGGATGGATCTGGGCGCCAAGGACCCCGGCTACGTGCTCGACTCGACCGACATGCACCAGGAAGGCGTCATCTTTCCCGGCACCAAGGTTTTTCGGCGCGGCGAGCCGGCGCACGAGATCGTGGAACTCATCCGGTTCAACTCCCGGATGCCGGACCTAGTCATCGGCGACCTGCATGCCCAGGTCGCCGCGCTACGCACCGGCGAACGCCGGCTGATCGACGTCTACACCCGCTACGGCCGGGACACCGTCGGCGCGGTCGTGTCCACCGTGGTTGCCGCCGCGCAGGCTTCCACCGCCGAGGCTGTCGCCGCCCTGCCGCAGGGCTCGTGGACCGCCGTGGACTGGCTCGACGACGACGGCATCACCGACGACCCGATCCGGATGCAGGTCACCGTGACCGTCGCCGACGGCAGGTTCACCGTCGACTTCGCCGGCTCGTCGCCGGCCGTACCCGGGCCGGTGAACCTGCCGCTCGGCGCGACCATCGCCACCGCCCGGGTAGCGTTCAAGGCGGTCACCACCCCGACCGAGCAGACCAACGCCGGACACTTCACCGCCCTCGAGGTACGCGCCGAGCCCGGCACCCTGTTCCACGCCGTGTACCCGGCGGCGACGTTCACCCAGTGGACCGGCACCGTCGCCCTCGAACTCATCTACAAGGCGCTCGCCCAGGGGATGCCGGATCTGCTGCCGGCGTCGTCGGGTGGGGACGTACCCGGGTTCATGATGGTGGGTACGCACCCGGACACCGGGGCGTTGTTCGCGGTCAGCAACAACGATCCGGTCGGCTGGGGCGCCAGCCCCGACCACGACGGCATCGGCCCGGTCAACCACCTGTGCCAGACCCAGGCCCGCAACACCCCGATCGAGGTGCTGGAGGCCCGGACCGGGATGTTCTTCGAGCGGGTCGAGTTCCGTGTCGATTCCGGTGGGGCCGGGCGGTTCCGGGGTGGTGCCGGGTTGCGGCGGGACATCCGGTTCGTGACGCCGGGGGAGTTCCTGTCGGTGATCAAGAAGACCCGGAGTCGGCCGTGGGCGCTGTCCGGTGGTCGGGAGCCGGACCCGAACCAGGTGGTCGTGTTCCCGGGTACGGATCGGGAGGCGCGGGTGTCGACGAAACGTACCCGGGTCGAGGTCGGTGACCGGGTCACGTTGCTGACCGCCGGCGGCGGCGGGCACGGCGAGCCCGCCGCGCGCGACCCAGCCGCGATCCGCCACGACATCGCCGAGGGCTACGTGACCCCGGAAGCCGCCCGCCAGAGCTATGGATTCGAGGACTACCCGTGAGTGAGCGCAGCGAACGAACCATCAGGCTCGGCCTTGGATATGGCGACGCCGAGCGTAGCGAGGTGGCGGCATGAGTGAGGACAGGGCCGCGGTGTCGGCCGTACTGGTGAACTGCACCGTCGTCGACGGGCGGATCGTGGACGGGGTCGCCCCGCAGTCCGACGCCGGGATCCTGGTGCGCGACGACCGGATCGCCGCCGTCGGCCCGGTCGACGCCGTCCTCGCCCAGGCCCGTGCCGAGGGCGAGCACGCCACGATCGACCTGGACGGGGCGTACGTCACGCCGGGGTTGACCAACATGCACACCCACCTGTCGTTGTCGCTGCCCGGCAGCGGCGGCGACGGGGTCAAGGGGATGAACCCGCACGAGCTGGCCCTCTACATGGCCGACGGGGCCCGCCGGACCCTCCTCTGTGGAGTGACCACGGTCCGCTGCGTCGCCGAGAAGGAGCATGCCGACTTCGCGCTGCGTCGGGCGATCGCCGCCGGCCGGGTCGTCGGGCCGCGGATCTTCACCGCCGGACAGGCACTGGTCTGCACCGGCGGCCACGGCCACGAAAGCGGCGACACCCTGGAATGCGACGGCGCCGATGGCTTCCGCCGCGGGGTGCGCTCCCAGGTCAAGGCCGGCGCCGACCTGATCAAGGTGATGATCTCCGGCGGGATCGCCGGCGAACACGAGTCGATCCACACCCGACAGTTGTTCACCGACGAGCTGCGCGCCGTCATCGACACCGCGCACGCCTGGGGCCGGCGGGTCACCGCCCACGCCGGACCCGCCCCGGTCATCGCCGAGGCCGTCGAACTCGGTCTGGACTGCGTCGAACACGGCTACCAGCTCACCCCCGAGGTGGTCGCCCGGATGGCGGCGCAGGGCACCGCGCTGGTGCCGACCCTGCTGGTCACCCGCTGCAAGGAGTTCTTCGACGAACTCGGTGTGCCGGAGTGGATGCAGTGCCGGTCGCTCGGCGCCGGGCCGCGTCACCTGGAAAGCTTCGCGATGGCCGTTGCGGCCGGGGTCGAGGTGCTGCTCGGCAGTGACATGCCGCCGTTCTGGCACTTCGAGGGCACCAACGCCTCGGTCCGCGAGCTCGAATACATGTCCGAAGGGATCGGCCCGGCCCGCGCGCTGCGCGCCGGCACCCTCGGCCCCATCCGCTGGCTCGGCGCCGAGGCCGACCTGGGCACGATCGAAACCGGCAAGTACGCCGACCTGGTCGCGATGGACGCCGACCCGACCGCCGAGACCTCGGCGTTCCGTGGCATCCGCTGGGTGATGAAGGGTGGCCGGGTCGTCCGCGACGACCGGTCGGGATGGAGCGCATGGTGACCAGTCAGACCGACACCGACCTGATCCGGGCCGGCATCGACGACCTGTACGACGCGTTCCTCGCCGGCGACCGGCGGCGCTTCGACAGCCACCTGCACGCCGACGTGACCACCTGGGAGAGTCACCTGCCCGGGCCGCTGCGCACCCGCGCCGAACTAGACGCGTACCGCGACCAGCGCGACGCGGCCGGGGCCCGCCCGACGCTCGCCGTCCTGGCCGCCACCGACCTGCGCGTCGATGTCTGGGACGACACCGCCGTCGCCCGGTACGTGCTGGTCGCCGTCCCACCGGACGGCCCGACGCAGCACAGCCGGGTCACCGACGTACTGCGCCGCGCCGGCAGCGGCTGGGTCATCATGCACCACCACAGCGAGCTGGTCGGCACATGATCCGACGACTGGTCGCGTACCGTGAGGGCGAGCCACACGATGTGCTGACCGTCGCCGAACTGCCCGATGACCCGGCACCCGGTCCCGGCAGCCAGGTGACCCTCGCGGTACACGCCGTCGGCCTGAACTTCCTCGACGTCATGCTGTGCCGGGGCACCTATCCGGTCCGCCCCGACCCGCCGGTCACCCCCGGCGTCGAGGTTGCCGGCCGGGTCGTCGCCGCCAGCGCCGATGCCGGTCACCTGCTCGGCCAGCATGTGCTCGCCTGCCCGACCCTGCCACACGGCGCGCTCGGCGACCGGGTCACCGTCGACGCGAACCTCACCGTGCCGCGGCCGGTCGGGATCAGCGCCGTCGACGCGGCCGCGCTGCCGGTGACGTACCAGACGGCGTGGTTCGCCCTGGAGCGTGCCGGTGTCCGGGCCGGCGACGTGGTGCTGATCCACGCCGGTGCCGGCGGTGTCGGCATCGCCGCCACCCAGCTCGCGGTCGCCCGCCGGGCCCGGGTGATCTGCACCGCCGGCGGGCCGGAGAAGGTCGCGCTGTGCCGGCGCAATGGCGCCAGCCTGGCCATCGACTACCATGCGGCCGACTTCGTCACCGAGGTCCGCGCGGCGACCCGGGGCACCGGCGTCGACGTCGTACTCGACCCCGTCGGCGGCGACGTGTTCACCCGGTCGCTGGACTGCCTCGCCTTCGAGGGCAGGATCGTGGTCATCGGCGCGGCCGGTGGGCCACCGCCGCCGGTCGACCCGATGCGGCTGGTCGCCGCCAACGCCACCGTGGTCGGGCTGTCCTGGGGGTCGGCATATCCGTGGCAGCGCCCCGACGCGGTCCGCGCGGCGTACCAGGCGATCTTCGACCTGCACGCGGAGGGCGCGGTCCGGCCGCCGGTCAGCCGGGTCGTCACCCTCGACGAGACACCGCAAGCACTGTCCGACCTGGCCACCCGGCGCACGGTCGGCAAGATCGTCGTACGGCTGGAAGAGAGCTGATCATGTCCGAGGGTACCGATGGCGACATGGACATCTACGACCTGCGGGTCAGCGTCGACCGGATCGAGGGCCGCTCCGTCTGCGGCATGGCGGTCGGCGACCATTTCGACCTGACCGACAGCGCCCACCTGAAGCTGCCCGAAGGCAAGCACTTCTGCGTGTACGCGCTCGCGTCCGTGCTGCCGTTCCTGGCCGCCAAGCAGCGCGACCTGCCGGCCGGCGACTGGCTCGCCCAGGACTCGCTGTTCGCCTGCCCCGACCCGGAGGAGCGGCTGATCATGCGGGTCGAGCGGACCTGCCGCCGCCGGATGAACTCCGCCGACCTGACCTGATTCCGCCTCGTCCACCTAGGAGGACCACCGTGCCACCCGTCGAGATCGGGCTCGGCCTGCAGAGCGACAAGCGGGCCGGCGACTACGCCCGGCTGGCACGCCGCGCCGAGCAGCACGGCTTCGATGTGCTCACCGTCTTCGGTGACCTGATGTACCAGCCGCCGATCTTCCCGCTGCTGGAGATGGCGGCGGCCACCACCCGGGTACGGCTCGGCACCGCCTGCCTCAACCCGTACTCGATGGCCCCGTACGAGATCGCCGGCCAGCTCGCCGCCCTCGACCTGGCCTCGCACGGGCGGGCCTACCTCGGCCTGGCGCGCGGCACCTGGCTCGGCGCCGTCGGCCTCGACCAGCCCCGGCCGCTGACCGCGCTCGCCGAGGCCGCCCAGGTCGTCTACCGGCTGCTCGGCGGCGACACCAGCGGCTTCGAGGGCAGGGTGTTCCGGCTCGCGCCGGGCACCGCGTTGCGCTACCCGGTGCAGCGCCCCGACCCGCCGTTGCTGCTCGGCGCCTGGGGCGAGCGTGGCGCCGCCCTCGCCGGCCGGATCGCCGCGGAGATCAAGGTCGGTGGCAGCGCCAATCCGGCGATGGTGCCGGTGATCCGCGACCGGGTGCGCGCCGGTGCCGACGCCGCCGGCCGCCCGGTCGACGACATCGGCATCGTGCTTGGCGCGGTCACCGTCGTCGATACCGACGGGCCGGCGGCCCGGGCGAAGGCGCGTACCGAGGTCGCCATGTACCTGGCCGTCGTCGCCGACCTCGACCCCACGGTGGCCCTTCCCGCCGACCTGCTGGCCAGGGTCTCCGAACTCGTCGCCGCCGGTGCCGACGCCGACGCCGGCCGGCTGATCCCCGACGACCTGCTGGACCTGTTCGCGTTCTCCGGCACCCCGGAACAGGTCGCCGCCCAGGCCCAGGCACTGATCGACGCCGGGGTCCGCCGGGTCGAGTTCGGCACCCCGCACGGCCTCACCGACGACCGCGGCATCGAACTGCTCGGCTCCGCCGTGCTGCCGTTGCTGCGCCGATGAGCGGGCGGGTGCTGCGGCCGTACGTGCTGGTCGTCGCGGTCGGCGGGCTGGTCGCCGACCGGGACCTGCTGGCCGAGGTCGCCGATGGGGAGTTCACCACGCTGGGCGTTACCGGGCGGTTCTTGACCGCCCCGGACGTCGCCGGCCTGCGGCGGATCCTCGACAACGTCGGCCGCGAACCGTCCACGGTGCTGGTGGTGCTGCCCGGACCCGAGCCGGCCATCAGGGCGCTGCTGTCCCTGGACGGCCCGCACGCGGTCCGTACCGTCTGGTACGACCTGGCCGTGGCCGAGCCGGTCCCGGTCGCGGCCGGGGCGGTGCACCTGCAGGGGCGTGGCATCTGGGGCCTCGGCTGGGCGGTCCGGCACGCTGTGCACCGGGTATGCACCCCGTCGATCCGTCTCGCGTACGGCCCGCACCCCGAGCAGTGGGCCGACCTGCACCTGCCGGCTGAAGGCCTGCCCGCCGATCGCCAGGCTCCCGGGATCGAGGCGGCGGGGGTCGAAAGGCGGCCGCTGCCGGTCGCGGTGCTGCTGCACGGCGGATTCTGGCGGTCGATCTGGGGCGCGGACCTGATGGACGCCCTGGCCGCCGACCTCGCCGCGCGTGGCTACGCGGTCTGGAACCTGGAGTACCGCCGGCCGGACCGGCACGGCTGGGACGCCACGACAGCCGACGTGGCCGCCGGTGTCGAAGCCCTGGCCAGGCTCGACGCGCTCGACCCGATAGTGGGTGGCACCCTCGACGTCGGCCTCAGGTCGAACGTGAGGTCGATGGTCGACCTGGACCGGGTCGCGGTGATCGGGCACTCTGCCGGCGCCCAGCTCGCGCTGCGGGTGGCCGCCGACGGTGGCCCCACGGCGCTGGTCGTCTCGCTGGCCGGCGTACTCGATCTTGTCGAGGGAGACCGGCGCGACATCGGCTCGGGTGCGGTTCCGGCGGCGCTCGGCGGCCGGCACACCGACCTGCCGGGCGTCTACGCCGGCGCCGACCCGATGAGTCGGCTGCCGATCGGGGTGCCGCAACTGGTGGTGCAGGGGCGTGGCGACGACCTCGACCTGATCGACTTCAACCGCCGGTACGTCGCCACCGCACGGGCGGTCGGCGACGACGTGATCCACCTCGAACAGCCCGGCGACCACTTTTCGGTCATCGACCCCGGCAGCCACGTGTGGCGGGCGGCGGCGGCCGAGATGGACCGCCTACTCAGGCCTGAAAGCGCTCCCGCTTCGTAGCGTGTGAGTGAACAGCTGACTCAGAACAGCCGTGGGGTGACCACCGAGACCACCGTGGTCACCTCGTCGGTGTCGTTGAACAGCCGGTGCGGGACATTCGAACGCAGGTGCAGACTGTCACCCGGGCGCAGCCGGTGCTCGACCCCGTCGACCTCGTAGAGCAGTTCACCGCGCACCACGTACGCGAATTCCTCGCCACCGTGCCCGTACGCCTCCTCGCGCCGGCCACCCGGTGCGATGTGCACCAGCATCGGCTCCAACACCAGGTTGGGGCCGCGGGCCGACAACATCCGGTAGGTCTGCTGGCCGGAGACGTACTCGGTGGCGCCGCTCTCGGCCCGGGTCAACGTGAAGTGCGTGGGTAGCCGGGCTGCCGGCACCTCCTCGACCGCTGGCTGGCCGTCGTCGAAGAACTCGGCGACCGGTCGGTCCAGGGCCGCCGCCACGCTGTTCAGCGCGGTCAGCCCGATCGACGAGACGCCCCGCTCGACCTGCGACAGGAAGCCGATCGACAGCCCGGACCGGGCGGCCAGACCGCGCAGCGTCAGGCCCCGCTCGGTGCGGAACCGCCGCATCCGCGCACCGACCAGGGCGGGTCGGGGGTCGACCTGCTGGCTGCGGTGTTCCGATGTGCGCACCGGTCCTCCTGCGGGGCTGGCGCGGGCGGGTGTGGCCCGGACGAGTCTTGTTCGATCCTATCGAACTTAGCCCCGCTCCGGGTATGGCCGACTCGGCCAGAACAACCGGTCAGCTGGCGAGAAGAGTGCGGCCCGTACGCCGGCCAGACTCCGTGCCCGGGCCGGTGGCCGTGTTGCCCGGCGAGATCACCTGTCCGCCGGTCGAACGTGCACTGATGGACGGTGGTCGCCTTGGGTGTTTGCTCAGTGGCCATGCGTCAGGCGGCCCGGCGGACGACAGGGTGGTCGCGGCAACCGGCTATCGATCCGATCGACGATGACCGGTGGTTCGTGCGGTTGACCGGAATGCCCCACAATGGAGAAAGGTCGCCTGTGATGTGTCTGCAGCAGGCGTTGTTCGGGGCGCAGGCGCTGCGCGTGTCGGCAGCGACCTGGTGGATCTCCAGGACCTCCGGCCAGGTGTCCACCTCGGGGTCCCGCAGGATGCAGCGGATCCGATCCGCCACCGTAGGCGGTGGTAGATGCACTCTACGTGACGGCTCGTCGAAGGACGGCCGGGCATCACGCCGCAATTCGTGCAGTAGGGCCCAATCCATCTCGTCCGAGCACACTTTTCCTTCGTTAAGTCAGTACCCCCATCTAGCCCTGAACGGCTGCTCATCCGTGCTGAACGCCGTTGATCCGGTCTTCAGGATCAGCCCCGCCGGGAGGGAACATGTGATGACGCAGCGCGAGGGAGGGATGCGACGCATGAACAGCACCGAACTGGCTGAGCTGGCTGGGGGGCCAGGCGAGTCGGCCGTCCGACCGGTCACCGCCGACGAACGTGAGGAGCGGGCCGCGGCCAACGCCGGCGAGCCGACCGTGGAGTTTACCGACCGGGTGCCGTACGACGCGTACGTCCACGCCAGCACCCTGCACAGTCTGCAGAGCACGCTGAGCAAGGACCCGGGCGAGATGTCCTTCCTCATGGTCAGCCAGATCATGGAGCTCTACTTCGGGTTGACCCGGTTCGAGATCCGCGAGGCCCAGCGGCTGCTGCGCGACGACGACGTCTGGGGTGCGCTCGCCCCGCTGCGCCGCGCCGCCCTGCATCTCGAAGGGCTCAACGCCTCCTGGCAGACGCTGCGCTGGATGACTCCGGCCGACTTCAACCGGTTCCGGGACCTGCTGGGCGAGGGCTCCGGCTTCCAGTCCGCGATGTACCGCCACCTCGAGTTCCTGCTCGGCCTCAAGACCGCCTCGCTGGTCCGCCCGTTCCGTAGCCAGCCGGACGTGTACGCCGAACTCGTCGAGACCCTTGAGGGTCCGAGCCTGTGGGACGACGTCATCGCACTGCTCGCCCGCCGTGGCCACAACATTCCGCAGGCGCTGCTGGACCGCGACGTCGCGCGGGAGCACCAGCCGCACCCGGCCGTCGAGCAGGCCTGGGTACGCGTCTACGAGCACAACACCCCCCACAATCACCTGCGGATGCTCGGCGAGGCACTGACCGAGGTCGCCGAACAGTTCGGCGACTGGCGGTACCGGCACCTCAAGGCCGTCCAGCGCAGCATGGGCGCCAAGGTCGGCAGCGGCGGATCGGCCGGGCTGGCCTGGTTGCAGCGCAGCATGGCCCGGGTGGTCTTCCCGGAGATCTGGTCCTCCCGGACCTCGATGTGAGGGCGGCGATGAACGACAGCGAGAATGACGCCCGGCGGCGGGACGACGCCGACGCCGGCCACCGCGAGCTGTTCCACATCCCGGCCGCCGACGGTGGCGCGTACCCCGAGGTCGCGTACTTCGCCGGCAACTCCCTCGGGCTGCAGCCGCGCGGCACCGTACCGGAGTTGCTCGACGATCTCGGCGACTGGGCCCGGCTCGGCGTCGAGGGCCATCTCGAAGCGGGCCGCCCCTGGCTGCCGTACCACGAGTTGTTGACCGCGACCGCGGCCCGGCTCGTCGGTGCCCGCCCGACCGAGGCGGTGGTGATGAACTCGCTGACCGTCAACCTGCACCTGCTGATGGTGTCGTTCTACCGGCCCGCGGGCGACCGGACCCGGATCCTGATCGAGGACAGTGCCTTCCCGTCGGACAGCTACGCCGTCCGGAGCCAGGCCGTCTTCCACGGCCTCGACCCCGACCGGACCGTGGTACGTCTGCAACCGCGCGCCGGCGAGGACAACCTGCGGACCGAGGACGTACTGGCCTATCTGCGCGACGAGGGTGACCGGGTGGCGCTGGTGCTGCTCGGCGGGGTCAACTACCTCACCGGCGAACTGATGGACATCGAGGCGATCACTGCCGCCGGCCACGCTGCGGGTGCCGTCGTCGGCTGGGATCTGGCGCACGCGGCCGGCAACGTGCCGCTGCGACTGCACGACTGGGATGTCGACTTCGCCGCCTGGTGCTCCTACAAGTACCTGAACTCGGGGCCGGGCGCGTTGGCCGGCGCGTTCGTCCACGACCGGCACCACGGTGCCGACCTGCCCCGCTTCGAGGGCTGGTGGAGTACGGAGCCGGCGACCCGGTTCGAGATGACGCCGGTGTCCCGGCCGCCGGCCAGCGCGGACGCCTGGCAGATCTCCAACCCGCCGATCTACGCGATGGGCCCGGTCCGTACCTCGCTCGCGATCTTCGACCGGGTCGGCATGCCGGCGCTGCGGGAGCGCAGTCTGCGGCTCACCGGCTACCTTGAGGAACTGCTCGACGGGGTCGTCCCCGGCCGCCCGCTGAAGGTGATCACCCCGCGTGACCCGGCCCGGCGCGGCTGCCAGCTCTCGGTACGGATCAGCGACGGCAGCGCCGTGGACCTGACCCGGCGGCTGCGGCACGAGCACGGCGTGATCGCCGATGCCCGCGAACCCGACGTGGTGCGGTTCGCCCCGGTGCCGCTGTACTCGACGTACCACGACTGCTGGCGGGCCGCCCAGGCGCTGGCCGCGACGGTCAAGGAGGTCGGAGAATGACGAAGGAGGACGGCCACGTCGTCGTGGTCGGGGCGGGGCTGGCCGGCTGCCTGCTGGCCTGCTACCTGGCCCGACGCGGCCACCGGGTCACCGTCTACGAGCGGCGGCCGGACCCGCGGGGCGGGACCGCCGAGCGGGGACGGTCGATCAACCTGGCGCTGTCCGAGCGAGGGCTGGACGCGCTGCGCCGCATCGACCTGGACAAGCAGGTGATGGCCGACGCGCTGCCGATGCGCGGCCGCATGATCCACCCGGTGACCGGTCCGCTGGATTTCCAGCTCTACAGCGCCGGCGGCGACCGGGCGATCAACTCGATCAGCCGGGGCGCGCTGAACAACGCACTGCTCGACGCCGCCGAGGCGGCGCCGGGCGTCGAGATCGTCTTCGACCACCGGCTGGTCGGCCTCGACCCGTCGACCGGCGCGATGACGTATCAGACATCCGGCGGCGAGGTCCGCGCGGACGCCGACGTCGTCCTCGGCACCGACGGCGCCGGATCGGCCGTACGTGGACAGATGCTCGCCCACGACGGCCTGACCGAGAGCCTGGACTTCCTTGACTACGGCTACAAGGAACTGACGATTCCCGCCGTCGACGGTGAGTTCGCGCTCGACCCCGGCGCGCTGCACATCTGGCCGCGTGGCACCTCGATGATGATCGCCCTGCCGAATCCGGACCGGTCGTTCACCTGCACGCTGTTCTGGCCGACCGGCGGCACCAGCAGCTTCGCGTCGCTGTCCAGCCCGGCCGCCATCGAACGGCACTTCGCCACGAACTATCCGGACCTGCCGCCGCTCGCGCCCAACCTCGTCGACGACTTCCAGCACAACCCGGTCGGCCTGCTCGGTACCGTCCGGTGTGCACCATGGCACATGGATGGTCGGGTCGGGCTGCTCGGCGATGCCGCGCACGCCATCGTCCCGTTCTACGGCCAGGGCGCCAACTGCGCCTTCGAGGACGTCGTCGAACTCGACCGCTGCCTCGACGAGACCGGCGATGACTGGGCGCGGGCGCTGCCCCTGTTCGAGGCCCGTCGACGCGCCGACACCGAAGCGATCGCCCAGATGGCGCTGGCCAACTTCGTTGAAATGCGCGACAAGGTCGCCTCGCCGGCATTCCAGTTCGGACGCAAGGTCGAACACGCGCTGGAGAAGGCGCTACCCGATTGGTACGTGTCCCGCTACGAACTGGTCTCGTTCTCCACCACCCCGTACGCGCAGGTGCAGCGGCGGGTCCGCCGCCAGCACCGGATGCTCGGCGCGGCGGTGGCGGGTGCGGCGGCGCTGCTGATCGGGGCAATCGGCACCGCCGCGACCCGGGCCGCCGCCGGCGGCACCAGCCGGCGGTGGCCCGCCAACCGGAAGGGGGACGCGTGAACCTGTGGCAGCCCGATCTGATGAGCGGACGGATTTCCGGCCCGCCCGGCCTGTTGCGCAACTTCGTCGGCGGACAGTTCGTCGACGCCGGCAGCCGGTTCCCGAAGGTGTCGCCGGTGACCGGCCAGACCATCGCCGAGGTGGTCGAGGCCGATACTTCCACTGTGGATGCCGCCGTGGCCGCTGCCCGGTCGGCGGTGCGCGGGCCGTGGGGCCGGATGGGGGAGCGGGAACGCGCCGCCGTGCTCTACCGGGTCGCCGACGAACTCGAACGCCGGTTCGACGACCTGGTGGCCGCCGAGGTCGGCGACACCGGCAAGTCGATCTCCCAGGCCCGTACGCTGGACATCCCGCGCGGCGCCGCGAACTTCCGCGCCTTCGCCGAGACCGTCGCGACCGCGCCGACCGAGTCGTTCACCACGGTCACCCCGTCCGGCGGCCGGGCCCTGAACTACGCGGTCCGCAAGCCGGTCGGCGTCGTCGCCGTCATCGTGCCGTGGAACCTGCCGCTGTTGCTGCTCACCTGGAAGGTCGCCCCGGCCCTGGCCTGCGGCAACGCCGTCATCGTCAAGCCGTCGGAGGAGACCCCGTCGTCGGCGACGCTGCTGGCCGAGGTGATGGCCGCCGTCGGCGTACCCGACGGGGTGTTCAACGTCGTGCACGGGTTCGGACCCGGCTCGGCCGGCGAGTTCCTGACCCGGCACCCGGGCGTCGACGCGATCACCTTCACCGGCGAGTCCGCGACCGGCGGGGCGATCATGCGGGCCGCCGCCGACGGGGTCAAGGCCGTCTCGTTCGAACTCGGTGGCAAGAACGCCGGCCTGGTCTTCGCCGACGCCGATCTCGACGTGGCGGTCGCCGGCTCGGTCCGGTCCAGCTTCACCAACGGCGGCCAGGTCTGCCTGTGCACCGAACGGCTCTACGTGCAACGGCCGGTGTTCGACGAGTTCGTCACCCGGCTGGCCGAGCAGGCCGACGAGTTGGCGTACGGCTGGCCCGCCGACGCCGCGACCGTCAACATGCCGCTGATCTCGCACCAGCACCGCGACAAGGTGCTCGGTTACTACGACCTGGCCCGTACCGAGGGTGCCACGATCCTGGCCGGTGGCGCGGTGCCGCGCTTCGACGACGGCCGCGACGGTGGTGCGTACGTGCAGCCGACGGTGCTGACCGGGCTCGGCCCGGACGCCCGGGTCAACCGCGAGGAGGTCTTCGGGCCGCTCTGCCACGTCGCCCCGTTCGACGACGAGGACGAGGCGTTCGCGCTGGCCAACGACAGCGAGTACGGCCTGGCGTCGACGGTGTGGACCCGGGACGTCGGACGGGCGCACCGGGCCGGGATGCGGCTCGAGGCCGGCATCGTCTGGGTCAACACCTGGTTCCTGCGCGACCTGCGCACCCCGTTCGGCGGGGTGAAGGCATCCGGTGTCGGCCGTGAGGGCGGCGTGCACTCCCTCGACTTCTACTCCGAACTCACCAACGTCTGTGTGGACCTGTCATGAGCGAACGAAGTGAGCGGGTGGCGGCGGTGCTGCGCGGGGCGTACGACAGCCGTACGCCGGTCGCGCCGTTGCGTGGGGACCTGCTGCCGGTCGGCGACGTCGACTCGGCGTACGCGGTCCAGCAGGCCCAGGTCGCCGGCTGGCTGGCCGCCGGCCGGCGCCGGATCGGGGCGAAGATCGGGCTGACCTCGCCCGCCGTGCAGCAGGCGTTCGGTGTCTACCAGCCGGACTTCGGGGTGCTGTTCGCCGACATGGCGGTGCCGGACGGCGACGAGATCGACATCGACCGGCTGTTGCAGCCGCGGGTGGAGGCCGAGGTCGCGTTCGTGCTCGGTGCCGGCCTGCCGTACGAGCAGGTGACGGTGGCCGACGTGATCCGGGCGACCGACCACCTCCTGCCCGCGATCGAGGTCGTCGACTCCCGGATCGCGGGCTGGGACATCTCGATCGTGGACACCGTGGCGGACAACGCGTCGTCGGGGCTGTTCGTGCTCGGCAACCAGCCGCGCCGGCTGTCCGATGTGGATCTCAGGTTGGCGGGGATGGTGCTCGAACACGCCGGCGAGCCGGTGTCGGTCGGCGCCGGCGCCGCCTGCCTCGGTAGTCCGGTGCACGCGGTCGCCTGGTTGGCGCAGACGCTCGTCGCCGCTGGCAGCCCACTGGCCGAGGGGGATGTGGTGCTGTCCGGCGCGCTCGGCCCGATGGTCCCGGTCACCCCCGGCGGGGCGTACGAGGCCAGAATCTCCGGCCTGGGCTCGGTCCGTGCCTGCTTCAGTACGGGGAGGAAAGCGTGACCACGGGTGTGGCGGTGATCGGGTCCGGAAACATCGGGACCGATTTGATGATCAAGGTCCTGCGGTTGTCGGAGTCGCTGCGGATGGTGGCGATGGTCGGCATCGAACCGAACTCCGACGGCCTCGCTCGGGCCCGCCGTCTCGGCGTCGCCACCACCGCCGACGGGATCGACGGGTTGTTGGCGATGCCGGAGTTCGCCGATGTGCGGGTGGTCTTCGACGCGACCTCGGCCGGCGCGCACCGCCGGCACGCGGAGCTGTTGAAGGCGCACGGCCGGCTGGTCGTCGACCTGACTCCGGCGGCCGTCGGACCGTACGTGGTCCCGCCGGTGAACCTCGACGAGCATCTCGCCGAGCCGAACGTCAACATGGTGACCTGTGGTGGTCAGGCGACGGTGCCGATCGTCGCCGCGGTCGGCGCGGTCACCCCGGTCGGGTATGCCGAGATCGTGGCCTCGATCGCGTCGAGGTCGGCGGGACCGGGCACCCGGGCGAATATCGACGAGTTCACCGCGACGACGGCGCGGGCGATCGAGGTCGTCGGCGGCGCCGGTCGTGGCAAGGCGATCATCGTGCTGAACCCGGCCGATCCGCCGCTGCTGATGCGCGACACCGTCTACTGCCTGTGTCCGGATCGGATGGTCGACCGGGCCGCCGTCGCCGCGTCGGTCGAAACCATGGTGGCCACGGTCGCCGGATACGTTCCCGGCTACCGGTTGAAGCAGGAAGTGCAGTTCGACGAGGTGGACGCGTACGTGCCGGCGCTGGGTACGCGGTTCACCGGCGTGCAGGTGTCGGTGTTCCTCGAGGTTTCCGGGGCCGGGCACTACCTGCCGGCGTACGCCGGAAACCTCGACATCATGACCTCGGCGGCGTTACGTACCGCGGAGCGGATGGTCGCGTTGCGCGCGGATCGGGGGGTGAGCGCATGAGCGAGCTTGGCGAGCGAATCGGTCAGCTCAGGTCGTCTTTCGGCGACTGCGAGCGAAGCGAGCAGGTGCCAGGGCTGTATATCCAGGACGTGACGTTGCGGGACGGCATGCACGCTATCCGGCACCAGTTCACCACCGACCAGGTACGGTCGATCGCAGCGGCGCTGGACGCGGCCGGGGTCGCGGCGATCGAGGTCGCGCACGGCGACGGTCTGGCCGGCTCGTCGGTCAACTACGGCCACGGCGCCGCGTCGGACGCGGACTGGATCGCGGCGGCCGCGTCGGTGCTCACCAAGGCCAAGCTGACCACGCTGCTACTGCCCGGCATCGGCACCATCGCCGACCTGAGAGCGGCCCGCGACCTCGGCGTGACCAGCGTACGGATCGCGACGCACTGCACCGAGGCGGACATCTCCGCCCAGCACATCGGCTGGGCGCGCAACAACGGCATGGACGTCGCCGGATTCCTGATGATGGCGCACATGAGCGACCCGAAGTCGCTGGCCGAACAGGCGAAACTGATGGAGTCGTACGGCGCGCACTGCGTCTACGTCACCGACTCCGGCGGCCGGCTGTTGACCCGGGACGTTGCCGAGCGGGTCGACGCGTACCGGCAGGTCCTTGATCCGGAAACCCAGATCGGCATCCACGCGCACCACAACCTGTCCCTCGGGGTGGCCAACAGTGTGGCCGCCGTCGAACACGGCACCACCCGGGTCGACGCGTCGCTGGCCGGGCACGGTGCCGGCGCCGGCAACGCCCCGCTCGAGGTCTTCGTCGCCGTCGCCGAGCTGCACGGCTGGGACCACGGCTGCGACGTGTTCGCCCTGATGGACGCCGCCGAGGACCTGGTCAGACCACTTCAGGACCGGCCGGTGCGCGTCGACCGGGAGACGCTGACGCTCGGCTACGCCGGGGTCTACTCCAGCTTCCTGCGGCACGCCGAACGCGCGTCGGATCGCTACGGTGTCGATGTCCGGTCGATCCTGGTCGAACTCGGCCGGCGCCGGATGGTCGGCGGCCAGGAAGACATGATCGTCGATGTCGCACTCGACCTCGCCGGTGGTTCGGAGGGAAAGTCATGACCGATCTCGCTGCTCTTGCTGACCAGCTCGACGAGGCCGCCTGCACCGGCATCGCCACGCCGCAGCTCGCCGCCGCGGCCGGCGTCGACGTCGACACCGCGTACGCCGTCCAGGAGGAACTGGTCGGCCGCCGGCTGAACCGCGGCGAACGCCTCGTCGGCCTGAAGATGGGCCTGACCAGCCGGGCCAAGATGGCGCAGGTCGGGGTAGACGAAATCATCTGGGGTCGGCTCACCGACGCCATGCACATCGACGACGGCGGCACGGTGCGGGTCGGCGAGTTCATCCACCCACGTGCCGAACCCGAGGTCGCGTTCCTGCTCGACCGCCTGCCGGAACCGGGTGAACCGGTCACCGACTTCGCGTCTGCGGTCCGTGCCGTCGCCCCCGCCGTCGAGATCATCGACTCCCGGTACCGCGACTTCACGTTCTCGCTGCCTGACGTGATCGCCGACAACTGCTCGGCCGCCGCCTACGTCGTCGGTGCCTGGCAACCGGTGCCGGACGGGCTCGACAACCTCGGCGTACTGCTCGAGGTCGACGGCCGGGTCGTGCAGACCGGATCCACCGCCGCCATCCTCGGCGACCCGCGCCGGGCGCTCACCGAAGGCGTCCGACTCGCCGGCCGGTACGGCGTACGGATGCGTGCCGGCTGGGTGTTCCTGGCCGGCGCGGCCACCGCGGCCGTACCGCTCAAGCCCGGCGCCCACGTCCGCGCGGTCGTCGAGTCGCTCGGCACCGCGTCGCTGAAGGCAGCCCCGTGAGCGAGCGGAGCGAGGCGGTGTCCGTGACCGGCGGGGTGGTGGCCGGCAAGGCCACGCCGCGCGGCCGATTTCCGCACGTCAAGGTCGCGGGCGGCCTGGTGTACGTGTCAGGTACGTCGAGCCGTCGCCCCGACAACACCATCGTCGGGGCGACGGTGGACGCGATGGGCACCACCGACCTCGACATCCGGGTGCAGACCCGGGCCGTCATCGACAACATCCGCGACATCCTGCGCTCGGTCGGCGCCGACCTGTCCGACCTCGTCCAGGTCACCAGCTATCTGGTGAACATGAACGACTTCGGCGGCTACAACGAGGTCTACGCCGAGTACTTCGACGAGACCGGTCCGACCCGCACCACCGTCGCGGTGCACCAGTTGCCGCACCCGCACCTGCTCATCGAGATCCAGGCAGTGGCCGTTGTTCCGGAAGGAGCCCGTACATGACCGAGCGTAGCGAGGGAATCGGTCTGCTCAGCCGTATGTCATGCGGCCACCGAGCGAAGCGAGGTGACGCATGACCGACATCACCGAGCCGGTGAGCTTTCCCGGCTGGATCGACGAGAACCAGCACCTGCTGAAGCCGCCGGTCAACAACAAGCAGATGTTCCCCACCGGCGACGACTTCATCGTGCAGGTCGTCGGCGGCCCCAACCAGCGCACCGACTTCCACGTCGATCCGTACGAGGAGTTCTTCTACCAGGTCAAGGGCAACATGCACGTGAACCTGATGACCGAGGACGGCCCGCGGACGGTGCACATCCGCGAGGGGCAGATGTGGGTGTTGCCGGGCAACATCCCCCACTCGCCGCAGCGGCCCGAGGCCGGTTCGATCGGCGTCGTCATCGAGCGGGTCCGCGAGGAGGGCACCCTGGAACGCTTCCAGTGGTACTGCCTGGAGTGCGGCAACAAGGTTCACGACGTCGAACTGCAGGTCCGCGACATCGTCGCCGACCTGCCGCCGGTGTTCACCGCGTTCTACGGCGACGAGCAGGCCCGGACCTGCGACCGGTGCGGCACCCTGCACCCGGGCAAGGGCTGATGGCCGGCCTGGTGCCGCCGCTGCCGGCCCGGCCGGGTACGGCCGGGGCTGGGCGGCCGGTCGTCGACCTGCACACCCATCTGGTACCGAAGGGCTGGCCGGACCTGTCCGCCGCGTGCGGCGGTGCCGACTGGCCCTGGCTCCGGATCGACTCCGAACGCGCCGCCATGATCATGGTGGGGGAGACGGAGTTCCGCCCGGTCGGCCCGCAGGCCTGGGACGCCCCGACCCGACTGTCCGACATGGACGCCGACGGTGTCGACGTACAGGTGGTGTCACCGACCCCGGTCTTCTTCTCCTACGACCGGCCGGCCGACCAGGCAGCCAAGGTCGCCCGGATCTTCAATGATCTGACGCTGGAACTCACCACGGCCGGCGGCGACCGGCTGGTGCCGTTCTGCCAGGTGCCGTTGCAGGACCCGGACGCGGCCTGCGCCGAACTCGACCGCTGCCTGGCCGCCGGACACGCCGGCGTCGAGATCGGCAACCACGTCGGCGACCGTGACCTCGACGACGAGGGCGTGGTCACCTTCCTGCAGCACTGTGCCTCGGTCGGCGCCCCGGTGTTCGTGCACCCGTGGGACATGCCCGACGGGCCCCGGCTCGACCGGTGGATGGCTCGCTGGCTGACCGGCATGCCCGCCGAGACGCACCTGTCGGTGCTGGCGCTGATCCTCGGCGGCGTCTTCGACCGGGTACCGGACACCCTGAAGCTGTGCTTCGCCCACGGCGGTGGCAGTTTCCCCTTCTGGCTTGGTCGCGCCGACAACGCCTGGCACCGCCGGGGCGACCTGGTACGCGGAAGGTCGACCCGACCGCCGAGCCACTACGTGGACCGGTTCCTGGTCGACACGGTGGTCTTCGAACCGGCGGCGTTGCGCCTGCTGGTCGACACGCTCGGAGCGAGTCAGGTGGTGCTGGGCAGCGACTACCCGTACCCGTTGGGTGAACGCCCGGTCGGGGACGTGGTCCGCAAGGCCGACTTCCTCACCGACGACCAGCGCGACGCCCTGCTCTCCGGCAACGCCCTGCGCTTCCTCACCCGCCCCTGACCCGTCGGTCGGACCGGTCGCCGACGGGGCCCTGACCGCCGCGGGCTCTGCGGGGGGCTCTGTCGCGTTGTCGGATCGGTGGAGACGCCGAGCCGGATCAGGGGCACGGTCAGATGCTCGGACGAGTTCGGTGAACGCGGCGGCCCCCCCCGGGTCACCGGTCAGGGTCGCAGGAAGGTGACCCGTTCGGCGGTCTCGGTGAGCTGGAGGGCCAGGTCCCCCGAGTCCACCTCGGCCACCGGCACCCCCAGGGACCCGGCGATCGCGGCAGCCAACCCGGTCGGGGAGACCGTTCCCCGGGGCCCCAGGGGCAGGGGCCCGACCGGGTCGGGGACCCGCTCCGAGCCCCCCGGGGCCCGCAGGGTCCTGCCGAAGCTGCCGGGGGAGCGCGGCTCCACCGCCAGGTGCTGGGCCTCCGGGGGCTGGTGCAGGTCCAGCCGGGCCAACTCGCCCTCGAAGAGGCAGAGCAGCACCTCCGGGTTCAGGCGGCGGGTCACCCAGGGGGTCAGGTGCCCGGTGCCGGCCCGGTCGGCGTACCCGTCGACGAGCAGCCCCGGGTAGCCCGACACCACCTGGGACCGGATCAGGGCCCCGGTGAGGGTGGGGAACTCCAACGGCAGGGGGGCGGCGGCGTCCCGGGCCTCGTCGGCGGGGCCCAGCCGACCCACGCTGACCGCCCCGTCGACCAGGTGCCGGACCCAGCCCTGGTCCACCCCGAGGAACCGTATCGACTCGGCCGGCAGCAGCCCCTCGTCCGGCACCAGGTAGCCGAAGGGCACCCCCTCGAGCCGGGTCAGCCCGGTCAGCCAGTCCCGCACCCCCGCCGGGAGGGAGTCGTCGATCGGGGCCACCGCCAGGGGATACCCGGCGTCGAGGTTGCGGGCGGCGCGCTGGTCCCGGGCGGCCTGCTGGTCCCGGCGGCGACGCCACCCGTACAGGGCGGTAGCGGTGTCCCCGCTGCCCAGGGCCAGCAGTCGGCCGAGCTGCCAGGCGGCGGCGTACCCCAGGTCGAACATGCCCAGCTCCGCGTCGAAACGCAGCAGGGCGTCCCCGGTCCGTACCGGGGCCACCGGCCCCGCATCCGTCGGACCGGGTACCAGGGGCCCCCGGTACCAGCCGATGCTGCTCCCGCCCTGCCGGAGCCGGTGCCGGGCCGGCACGAAACCCTGACCGAGGTACCGGTCGGCGGCGGGCTGCCCGCTGGGAGGAAGCCGGAGGGTGGCCCCCTCCTCGGCGAGGTCCCGGACCAGGGCGGCGAACGTGTGGTCGGTGCTCACCGAGGCGAACCGCCAACTCGTCATGCTGACCAGCCGGACGGTGTCCCCGACCGGGGCAGGCCCCCGGTCGAGTACCCAGGACCCGTCGGTGGCCGGGGTGAACCGGTGCTCCAGGGAGACCAGGTGCACCACGCTGGTCATCCCGGCCGGCGGCAGTCGGGTGCCGACCACCACCGCCGTGTCGGCCGGGTCGTCCCCCTCGGACCGGACGTGGGCCAGCAGGGGCAGGTCGGCGTAGCCGGGCAGCAGGTCGGCGAGGAGAGCGGCCGGGACGTCGATGACGGTGACCGGGTCCTGCGCCGACTCGTGGGACTCGGCAGCGACGGCGGCCGGCGGCAGCCAGGGCCCCGCCGCCACCTGCCCCAGGGGCACCGTCGAGACGGGGGGCGCCTCCTGCTCGGTGAAGAGCAGCAGGGCCAGCCAGGGCGGGGTCTGCGGCCCGGCTCCCCCCGGGCTGCGCTCCCAGGGCAGGGTGGCGCGCTCCAACACGATGTGCGGCAGCACGGCGGCGTGGTCCCCGACGCTCCCCTCGGGCGGGAAGACCGACCGGATGAGGGAGGGGGCCAGGCCGAACCGGTCCCCGGCGACGGTGAACCGGCGGGTCGTGGTGAAGTCCACCGGTTCCAGACTGACCCGATGGGAGGAAGTGACCTGGTAGTCGCCGGCGGCCAGCACCGGGCGGTGGGCGTGGCGGAAGGTCACCTGGGACTCAGACATGGGCTGCCACCTGGGGGATCGCGTGGAACTGGGTGGTGTCGAAGCCGGCGGGGTCGAGTACCGCCGAGGGGAGCAGGGCGGCGGCGACCGCGCTGCGGGTGGCGGCGACCACCGGGTCGGCCATCGCCGCCCGGATCGTGGTCGCCCGCGCAGCCGGCCCGTCCGGTACGACCGGCCGCCGGGGCGGGGGAGACAGGGTGAGCACCTCCCGGGTGTACAGGGGGGTGTCGGCCTGGAGGGCGGCCCGGTCCACCCAGACCGCACGGGCCGGGGCGGGCGGGCGCGGGCGCAGCTCGTACCCGGTGACCAGGTCCTCCATCAGGGCCGGGTCGGTGACCTGGGGGGTGAGCCGGCCACCCCACAGGGCGAAGGGCAGCCCCCGGCAGACCGGGGTGTAGTCGAACCGGTCCTCGACCGGCATCCCCTCGTGGGTGACCACGATCCGGTGGACGGCGGTGACGGCGCCGGGGGCCAGGTCGGCCGGGCCGATCCCGAACGCGGTTCGACCCCCGCCGGTGGGCAGGGCCACCTCCCGCTCCGGGGTGCCCCGGACCGCCCCGCTGGCCGGGATGGCGCTGTTGGTCGCCACGACCAGGGTGGCCGGGTCGACGACCCCCAGCTCCTCGGGGGCGGCCACGGGGGCGGTGTGGTGGGTCTCGGCCCGTACCGACAGGCCGAGGATCCGGTCCCGGGGCGGCAGCAGGGTGTCCCGGAACCGGTCCCAGCTCACCGGTGCCGGCTTCGCCCCGCCGTTCGAGCCGAAGGAGATGCGCACCGTGACGATGTCCAGGTCGATGGCGGCGGTACCGCCGAAGTCCGGACCCCACAGCTGGACGTCGGCGCCGACCTGCACGTTGAGGGTGTGGGTGCCGAAGAGGCTGAAGGTGTACGACACCCCGATGCTGACGTGCAGGGAAGCCTCGTAGTGGTACGGCTGCCAGGAGATCAGGAAGTCCATCGAGGCGTCGAACCCGGCCCGCAGGGAGTCGTCCTGCCACAGGGCGGTGAGCCGGCCCCCGGCCATCAGCGCGGTGGGGGTCAGCGCGAAGTACCCGGCCCCGGCGATGCTGAACTGCTTCGTGACCTGCCAGGCGAAGCCGAGCCGGGGCACCGTCGGGTAGTGGGCGGGTACCGGGAACTGGGGGTGGTAGCCCCCGGCGGTGAGGGCGAAGTCCCCGGTGTGCTCCCCGGTGAACCAGGTGGCGAAGGCGAACCCCCCGGTCAGGTGGCAGTCCGGGGAGAGCAGGTACGAGGCCCGGGTGAGCTGGGCCTCCACCGCCAGGTATCCGTCCTCGGGTACCAGGGTGGCCCGGATGGCGAGCTGGATCTGGGCGACCGGGGTGACCGGCCCCGCCCCCGCGTCCGGTGCGGGCAGCACCACCGTGGCCAGCCCCAGCACGTCCAGCTCGAACCGGTGCCCGAAGGCGGCGGCGACCAGCAGGAAGGCGTCCACCATCTCGAAGGAGTTGACCCGCAGCCCCAGGGCGAGGAAGTAGTCCCCGACCGAGGGGGGCAGGTAGTCGGCGAGGATCCGCAGCTCGTCGGCGAGGGTGGTGCCCGGGGGCGGCCCGGTGACCGCGTCGGCCACCAGGGGGAAGGTCGCCACCTGGTCGATGGCGGGGGCGACGAACCGCCGGTTGTACCCGAACCCGCCCGCCAGCCCCCGTAGCGACAGGGCGGGCGGACCGGCGTGCAGGCCGTTGAGGTAGGCGTAGGCGAACAGGGAGGGCCCGGCGGGGAGCTGGACGTAGGAGCCCAGGGCCCCGACGGAGAACGTCGGGGTCCGTACGCTCAGCCCCCCGCTGTAGGCCGGGTAGCTGGCCCCCTCGTACTCGATGGTGTCCTTGCGCAGGGCTCCGTCGATCCGCAGCGGGCCGCTGGCGTAGGCCAGCCCGATCCCGGCCAGGTCGAAGGTGGGCATCGAGAGGGGATCGGTGGTGGAGACCCCGATGGCGAGGCCGCTCAGGGAGAGGGTCAGCCCGGCCACGGTGACCGAGGCGTCCAGCAGCAGGGCGACCCGGGACTCCCCGCCGGGGGACTGCCGCCAGGCCAGGCCGACCCGGGAGATGTGCAGGGGCCCGAAGGAGCGCTGGACGGTGAGCCAGGTGGCGTCGTCGCCGGTCCGCACCGGCGCGGGACCGCCCGCTGCCGGTGCCGGGGTCACCCCCGGCGGGCCGCCGACCGGTACCGCCAGGGCCTGGGTGAAGGGCCCGAGCAGCAGGGTGGCGTCCACGGTGAACCCGGCGGCCAGGCCCCCGGTGGGCAGGGTGGTGCCCGCCGGGAGCAGGGCGGCCAGGGCGGTGGCCTCGGCCGCCGGCAGGGCGGTGGTGGCGGCGAGCAGCCGCAGGGGGTCCACCCCCATCGTGGTGCCCCGCAGGTGGTCCCCGACCACCGGGAGCCGTCCCAGGTCCAGGGTGGCGGCGACCTCCACCCCGAAGAGGTACCCGGTGCGGGTGCCGTTGCCGGTGAGGGCGAACAGGGCCTGGCGCAGGTCCAGCCGGATTCCCTCGGGGACGTGCGCGGCGGCGGTCGGGGAGATCGCCCCCACCAGGGACCTCAGGTCGGGCACCGGATCCTCGGGCAGGTGCCGGTAGGAGGCGGCGAGCCGGTGGGCCGCCGGATCCTGGGCGAAGTGCAGCTCCAGGGTGGGGTGGAAGGTTCCCCCCTGCACCGGTACGACCAGGTCCAGGGTCCCGGCGACGCTGCGTCGGGCGGTGTCCACGGCGAGGGTGAGGGCAACCTCGGTGCCGTCGACCGGGAACCGGGTCCGCCCGGTGAGGAAGAGGCGTCCGGCCCCGGTGGAGATCTCGGCGGCGAGGTTGTCCACGACGGATTCGGCCAGGGGGGCCGGCAGGGCCAGCCCGCCGAAGCGGTCGGCCAGGTCGGCGAAGAGGTGCCCGACGGGGATCTGCTGCCCGGGGGCGGTCTCGCCGGCGAACTCCCAACGCCGGTCCGGGGCCGGGTCGTACGCGGCCCGGAGCACCACCCCGACCCCGCCCAGCACCAGCCCAGCCCGGGCGTGGAAGGTGGTGCCGGTGGAGTCGTGCAGCAGGTCGAAGCCGACCTCGGTGACGGTGACCTCTTCGGTGATCTGCCAGGCGCCGTCGATGACGATCTCGCCGTCGAAGGAGGCGGGCACGGTGGCCGAGGGCACCACGGCCCCGACCTGGAACCGGGTGACCGTCAGATCCGGGACGTGCTCCGGCTCGGTGCCGGTGAAGTGCCGGTAGACCTCCCGGATACGCAGGGGCGGGTCGCCCGTGCGCAGTCCTCCGCCGATCCGCCGGGTGACGGAGTCGGCGACCAGCTCCAGGGTGCCGTCCCGGCCGATCCCGAACAGGCCGCCGACCAGGACCGACACCTGCGCGGAGGGGCCGGGAGCGACCACCCGGACGGTCAGGTCGATCTGCTGGAGGGTGAACAGCCCGGGGATCACCTCCCACTCCGCCTCGGTGTACAGGGTCATGGTCAGGTACTCGACCGGGTTGGCGGCGGTGGGGTCCACCGCGAGGGTGACCTTCCCCAGGGTGATCCCGGCCCCCGGGTCGATGCCGAACGGCACCGGCAGGGTCTCCAGCCCGACCAGGCCGGCGATGTCGGCCAGGGTCAGCGGCCCCAGCCCGCTGAAGTCGGCGGTGAGGACCAGGTCCTCGCTCCAGGTGGCGAGGCGGGCGTCGATGGTGACCTTGCGGTCCCTGGTGACCCCGGACATGCTGCCCGCCGACACCGGGATGCCCGCCGCGAGCACCAGGGCCCCCCGGACCCGGTGGTCGAGGGTGTTGTAGTTCAGGTCGGGCAGGCCGAACAGCCCGTACCGCAGGTTGGTGAGGGTGAACAGGCCCAGGTCGAGGCCGGCCCCGGCCGGGCCGTAGAGGGCCACGCTCGGCACCAGGGGGGTGGCCGGGGTGATCCCGGGCGGGGCGAGGGAGATCATGGTGATCTCCCCGGAGAGGGGGTGGCTCTGCCCGGGGAAGAGCAGCCCGACCAGCTCCATCCCGGGTCGGATCAGCAGGTTCCCCTCGAAGGCCAGCCAGGTGGCGGTCGGGGTGGGGGGATTTCCGCTCTCCGCGATCAGGTCGGTGTCCAGGCGCAGGACCGCCCCGCTGAACCGGAGGGTGTCCAGCAGGGTCCCGCGCAGGGGCGGGAAGGTGTCGGCCAGGGACCAGTCGGCGACCGGCCGGACGATCACCTCCACCCGGCTGACGGCCTGCCCGGCCAGGGTGAACCGGAGGGTCACGTCGGCGCCGTCGAAGGGGGCCCCGGAACCGGTGCCCCGGACGGTGACCGGGCCGGGGGCCTCGCCGCGGACGCAGCCGGTCAGCAGCAGCCGGCCGGTGGGCAGGAACCGGCCCAGGTAGGCGGCGGTCGGCGGGTCCAGGACGGCGACCGGCAGGTCGAGCCGACCGGAGGGCACCCCGGCCAGCAGGGTCTCCAGGGCCTCGGGGGTCACGCCCGCTCCCAGGTGATGTCGAGGTCACCGTGGGACCCGGTGATGTAGACCGGGGCCTTGAACTCGAACGGCAACGACTTCGCGGGCTCGTAGCGCTCGGAGTCCCAGGCCCACCCGGAGTGGGGTGGCTTCTTCTCCCGACCGCTGTCGACGAAGCGTTTGACGTACCGCTCGACCACTGTCCGGGAGGGCAGGTGGTGGGTGGACACCCCCACCTTTCCGGCGCTGATCAGGGCTCTCTCCTTCGGGTCCAGCAGGTTCACGAACTCCAGGGAGGAGGAGGTGCAGTTGCTGCCGTGGTGGGCGACGTGGACGATGTCGACACCCTTCAGCCGGGTCCGGTTCTCCTCGGCGTACTTCCCCCGGCTGATCAGGTGGTGCTCCGTGCTGCGGGTGGCGTCCCCGCAGAGCAGCAGCTTCTTACCGAAGACCTCGACCAGGAGCACCACGCTGCCCCGGTTCTTGCCCTGGGCCGCGTCCTTGTCCTTCACGTAGTCGTTGGAGACCCCGGCGGTCAGGATGGTCACCGTGCAGGGCGGGTCGGTCTCCGCCACGATCCGGATGCCGCCCTGGCCGTCGAGACAGTCGATGTCGGTGTCCTCGTCCGCCTCCGGTACGGCGACTCCCCCCAGGGTGGTCTCCCCGGCCACCTCCTTGTCATCGAGGTCCTGGTCGGGGTCGACCGCGTTGTGGATCACCCTGCGGATCAGCTTCTCGTTTTTGATGTGCTCGTACACCCAGGTCTTGGCGGCACCGTAGCCGGCGAAGTCCCCGCTGTGGTACACCCGGCCGACCTCGATCCGGTGGGGATTGTCGGCGAGCACCGAGGCGAGCTGGTTGTAGTGGTCCTCGTCGGAGTGCGTGAAGACCAGGATGTCGATGAACTGGGCCTTCGGAATCTCCAGCGGCAAACCGAACTCGTCGGTGGTCTGCACCGCACCCAGGAACTTCGGATCCTCCAGGCAGTCCCGTACCCGCTTGGTGTAGACGTCGACCTCGGTCTCCTTCACCTCCCGGGAGGTGGAGCCGCAGTCGATGAGGATGAACCGTCCACGCGGCGTGCTCAGGGCGATGCAGTCCCCCTGCCCCACCTTGATCATGCGGGCGTAGAACTTCCGGTCCCCCCGGCTGCCGGGGGCGGCCGGCGGTCGCTTGCTGATCTCGTCCTCCCAGAGTTTGGCCAGGGCCTCGGCCTCCTTCCGGAGCTTCGCCGCCTGGTCCTCCTGCAGCTTGATCCGCTTGCGTCTGGACTCCCTGCGGTCGTCGTCGAGGATCGTCTCCCCGTCTCTCAGGCCGAGGCTGGAGTCGGCCGTCTTCCGCTTGCGCTTCGGAGGGGTCGGGTCGGTCATCGTGCTCTCCTCAGCTCGGGAAGGCGATCCGCCAGCGGCCCTGACTGACCCGTTCGCCCTTGCGCCGCCAGGTGAAGACGTGCCGGCGGTCGTTGTCGAAGGGGCTGAAGTCGGCCGCGTAGGCGAACTCGCCCTGCAGCACGTTGTAGAGGTCGAACTCCAGTTCCCCGGCGGCCAGCCGCAGCAGGGCCCGCAGCTCGTGGGCGCCGATGGTGACCCCGTCCACGGTCAGGGCCTGGAAGGTCCCCCGGGCGGCCCGGACGTCGCTCAGGTCGTCGGAGCCGCCCTGCTTGAACGCGAAGCCCTCGGGGCGGCCCTCGATGCGGTGCCAGAACCTGTGGGAGTGGTGGAAGCGGATGCTGGGGTGGACGTCCACCCCGTCCGGGGTCTCGGCCTGGTACAGCTCCAGGAACAGGACCCCGCCCCCACTCTGGTCCTCCCGGCGGAGCTGGAGGTGGTCGGAGCCGGCGGTGAACACCGACTGGCCGGCGGCGATCTGGGCGCCGTGCACCTCCTCGGCCCGGAGCCGGGGGGTCGTCACGGTGCTGGCGGTCAGAGCCCCGGTCGTCACGGCGCTGGCCGTCAGAGCCCCGGTCTGCACGTCGGTCAGCTCGTCGGAGGCGCCCTGCTTGAAGGCGAAGCCCTCGGGGCGGCCCTCGATGCGGTGCCAGAACCTGTGGGAGTGGTGGAAGCGGATGCTGGGGTAGACGTCCACCCCCGCCGGGGTCTGGTCCTGGTACAGCTCCAGGAAGACCACGCCGCCCCCGCTCTGGGCCTCCCGCCGCAGCTGCAGGTGCTCGGAGACCGCCTGCACGGTCAGCGGGGACGCGGGCGCGGTGGTGCCGATGCCGACCTTGTTGCCCACCGGGTTGACGGCCAGCGGGGCACTGCCGTGCGACTGCACCCAGGCGTACCCGGTGTCGTAGCCCAGCCGCAGGTTCGGCTGGTCGGTGGGGCCGACGATGACGCTGCCCCCGTTGGCGTCGCCGTTGTCGTCCACGATGTGCAGCCGGGACTGGGGGGTGGCGGTGCCCAGCCCGGCGTTGCGGGCGGAGAAGACCAGGGGTGCCCGCTCCACTGCGGCGCTGAGCTGACCGTCCTGGAACCCGGGGAGGTTGCGGTAGGCCAGCACCACCGGGGCGTGGCCGGGGTCCGGCAGCCCCTGCACCTCCTCCAGGGTCAGCTCCAGGCACCCTCCGGGGGGCAGGGTCGTGTCCTGCTGGGGGATCAGGGTCCACTGGGCCCGGTCCGCCAGCATCTCCCGGTGGACCTGCCAGACCCCGGGAACCGACCCGCCGACCCGGAGGGTGACCGTGCCGGCGGTACCGGCGGTGGTCAGGGCCCAGTCCCGGGTCTCCCGGTCGCCCTGCACCTCGAAGGAGAGGACCAGTTCGGTGGGGGCGGTCCCGTCCGCCCCGGTCAGCGGCACGGGGATCTCCCGGGAGACGTTGGCCACCCGGACCCGCAGGTCACCGGGGGTCCGTCCGTCGCTGAGCACCCGGTCCCCGCCGACGAACCCCAGGTGCAGGGGGACGTCGGGTCGACCCCGGTGGTTGACGATCTCCAGCACCTGGTGCCGGGCCCCGGTCAGTTCGCTGGGCTCCCCGCTGTACCCCATGCGCTGGTAGCCCAGCTCCACCCGGCTGCCCCGGGTGCCCCCCACCCCGTCGGCCCGCAGCCCGGTCAGGCGCAGGTCGAGGGAGTTCCCGGCCGGCAGGGTCAGCCCCTCCGGTCCGCGCAGCCAGCCGGTGGAGCCGGTCAGGGTCAGCTCCCACCCCGGCACCTCCAGGGCCGGCCGGGAGTCGGCGGCCAGCACCCCCTGGCGGAAGGTCACCGCGAGGTGGTGGTTCTCGGGACCGGTGGGTCCGGAGGTCGACCAGAGGGTCAGGTCCTGGCGGGAGGAGTTGGTGACCCGCAGGGTGAGGGTCTGCCCCGCCGGGGCGTCGTCGATGTAGAGCACCGGCTGGTCGTCGACGTTGACCAGCTCGAAGGCGAGGGGGTGGGTACGGACGAAGGTGGCGAGCAGGGCCTCGTCGCCGGCCATGTCCCGCTGGATCTCGGCCACCGACCGGGGAGCGTCGTACACCCGCAGGTGGGCGGCGGTGAGGGCGAGGTGGGAGCTGACGGAGTTGGGGTTACGGCCCAGGGCGAACCTCTCCCCGCTCGGCCGGGTCGGCCCCGGCATCGCGTCCTCGGCCACCACCACCCCGTCCAGCAGGATCCGGGCGGTGCTGTCCTGGCTGGTCACCGCCAGGTGGTGCCACCGGTCGAAGGTGAAGGTCCCCGGGACGGTCTCCTGCCGGAAGGGCCCGTTCACCGTGGAGCCCTCGTACCCGATCCGACCGTCGTCGTGCAGCCAGAGCACGAAGTGGCCCCACTGGCCGAAGACGACGGCCATCGAGTTCGACGGCATCGGGGGCACCCGCACCCACGCCATGCTGGTGATCGGCCGGGTCACGCCCGAGGTGCTGACCACCGCGTCGGAGCCCCCGGCCAGGGCCAGGCAACTGCCGAACCGTTCGTCGGCGCGGACCTGCGGGGAACCCTCGACCTCCCCGGTGGCCGGGGCAGCGGGGGAGCCGGTGACCAGGGGGCCGGCGGCCAAGTCGTCGAGCTGCCAGTGCAGCAGCAGGGCGGCGCTCATGCCGGGGAGCCCGGGACGACGGGGGCGGTGGAGGCGGCGGCACCGGGGACGGCCGGTCGGGTCCCGGCCGGGACCCCCTCCGGGTGGAGCTGTGCCCCGGCCTGCTGGCCGATGGCCTCGATCAGTTCGTACACACGGACGTAGGGCATCTGACCCAGGGCCTCCAGGATCGTGTTCGTCTGGTCGAGGGTGAGGGTGAGGGTGATCGGGGTCATCGCTCGCATCCTTGGTCCGGTCGGGTGACCGGGGTGGTGGCTCATCGGGTGGGTGCGGTCGGGACGGGCAGCGCGAGCCAGCCCTCCCGCAGGGTCAGGTCGGTGGGGAACCCCGGGTTCGGAGCGGGGGGATCCTCGGTCTCGGTCCAGACGGCACCCACCCGCTCCCGCCAGGTCCACCGGCGACCCGGCTCGGTGGCGGGCAGCACCAGCCCGACCCCGGCGGCGTCGGTCAGCACCGGGGCGGCGAGGAAACCGGTCTCCAGGCGGGCCAGGGCGTCGTGGTGGTGGGCGGGGTCCAGCCGTACCGAGACGGTGGGCAGGATGCCGGTGGTGGCGTGCAGGGCCCCGGCCGGCTCCAGGAGCACCGTCAGGGTCTCCTCGGGCAGACCGAAGGCGAGCCGTACCGGGGGGTCGGTGCCGGCGGCGGCCATGGTGGGCACGTCGTGGTACTCGGTGCCGAGGCTCCCGTCGGGCTCGTGCCGCCAGTAGCCCAGCACCCCGTCGGTGAGCCGCCCGTACGCTCCCAGCCGGACCGGGAACCGCACCAGCGGGAAGCCGTTGGTCTCCCGGCCGGTACGCCCCAGGTCCTGCCGGAACACGTTCCAGTCCTGGTGGATCGCGGGAGGGCCGAGCAGGTCCAGCCCGAGGGTCAGGCACAGCACCGCGATCGGTCGGCCGGTGAGCCGGCACCGGACCTGGTGGCCGCCCTCCCCCTCCTCGTCCACCGCCTCGAGGGCGTCGAGCAGGGAGCCGAGCAACTCCCCGAGCCGGTCGGCCCCGTACCCCCGCAGTCGGTCGACGACGGCCCGGAGTCCGGGGTTGGTGATCTGCTCCACGGCGGGAACGCCCCCGGTGGGGGCGGCCAGCCAACGGGCCAGCGCCGGACGGTCCGGGTCCGGGTCGGGAAGGAGGCTGCCCAGCCACTCCCCGCCGGCGGTGTGCACCCGCAGCCCGTCGTCGAGCAGGTCGGGCAAGAGCCACCCGCAGACCGGGGAGGACCCCACCAGGCCGCTGACCGGCCGGCCCGGGTGCTCGGCGTCGAGCAGCCGCAACCGCAGTCGGGCCGGCTGGGCCACCCGGGGCGGCAGGGCGATCCAGCCCGGCCGGTCCGGTACCCGTAGCCGGGTGGTGGCGGCGGGCTGGTCCACCGAGAGGTCGTGCCCGACCCCGAAGGAGTCCACCACCCGCAGCCGCAGCAGCCGCAGACAGCCGGCCCGCAGGGGGTTGAAGTCGGCCAGGGGCACCGGGGCCTGCCGGTTCTGCTCCCCGACCCGGTCCCGCACCTGCTCGGCGAGGAGCTGCCCGGCGGGGAAACCGAGGGGGTCGAGGATGGGGAGCTGGCGGGTCAGCCGGCGCATCAGCAGGGCGTCGTTGAACCCGCCCAGGCTCTGGGCCAGGTTGCTCCCCTCGTGCTCGGCCAGGTGAGCGTAGGCGGCGGCGAGGGTCCCCAACCGGGGGTCGGCCGACTGGTCGGCGCACCAGGCGAGCAGGGCCCCGGGATCCCCGGTCACCTGCTCCGGGGTGAGGAGCCCCAGCCCTGCGGCCGTGCGTTCCTCGTTGTACCGGGCCAGGGGGCCGCCCGCGAGGTACCGCAGGATCCGGGCCGAGAGCAGCGGGCGGGTGGCGGTGGAGAGCACGGTGCTGCCGCTGTAGGTGACCGCAGCCCGTTCGGTGAGCCGGTGCCCGGGGCGGGCCGCCAGCTCGACCTCCCCGGGCGGGAGCCGGTAGTTGAGGCTGACCACCTCGGGGTCGTAGTCCCGGTCGGTGGGGTCGAGGTTGGTCCCGGGGGCGGCCGGCAGGAACTCCACCTCCCAGTGCAGCAGCAGGGGGTGCCAGGGCTGGCCGGTCCAGCGGCGCAGCGCCGGATGGGGTTCGGTCAGCCCGGCGAGGACCGTGTCCAGCAGGTCGCCGGCGGCGGCGACCCCCTCGGCGTCGGTCAGGTCCCCGGTTGCCCCGGGGGCCTCCACCACCAGACAGGGCAGCAGGCCCTCCGGGTGCTCGTCGTCGCTTCCGTACCGGTCCGACCCGGTGGCCTCGGTGCCGGTGAGCAGCACCACCGGCTCGTTGGGCACCTGGTACGCCTCGTCGGGGAGCTGCTGGAGCCGGTAGCCGGCCCCCTCCGGCAGCTCCGCGTTGACCCGGGCCACCACCGCCTCCACCGCCTCCCGGGCCGCCGCCAGCCGGTGGGCCAGGGTGTCTCCCCGCCCGGTCGGGGGGAACTCCCCGGTCTCGGCGAGCAGGGCGTCCAGGGTTGCCATTTCCCGTTGCAGGTAGGCGGCCGCCAGGTCCGGGTCGGGGTAGTCCGTCCGGTTCTCCGGGGGCGGGTAGGCGCAGGTCAGGTACCGGTGCCAGTCGGCGAAGAGACGCTGCCGCAGCCCGGTGGCCTGGGCCTGGGCCCCCTCGTGGGCGGCCTGGGCCGCGTTCAGGGCGACCAGCAGGTCACCCAGCTCGGGCGGCAGGTCGGCCAGCTCCCGGGCGGGGGCGGCCCCCACCGGGGCGGGGCCGGCGGGGCCGGCGGCGGCGAGCAGGATCGCCGGGTCGGTGCCGGGGACGGCGTCCTGGGGCCGGACCGTCCAGCGGGTCCCGGCGGCGACCGGGGTGAAGGCGGCGGTGTGCCGGGCCTCGGCGAGCCGTTCCGGCAGGTCCAGGGTGGCGGTCTCCAGGTGTTCGGCGAGGTCGATCGCCTCGAGGAGCTGCTCCATCTCGTCGGCGCTCACCCCGGGCAGCTCCGCCCCCAGATGGGCGGCGAGGGCCTCGGTGGCGCTGTCGGCGAGGTAGACCCCGGTCTCGGTGGTCCGGGTTTCGAGCAGGGACAGCTCCCCCTCCGGGTCGAGGGTCAGCCGGCCGAAGCAGACCATCCGCTCCGGGGCCGCCCCCTCGGGCCCCGCCGCCCAACCCAGCTCGTCGGCCACCCGCTGGGCCCAGGTGCCGGTACCCGGCCGGGCCAGGGTGCCGGTCAGCTCGTCCAGGGCGGGGGAGGAGTACCAGCCGAGCAGGTCGTACCGGGTACCGGCCGGGCGTCGGGTGCCCGACTGGGGGTCGAAGAACCCGAAGACGCTGGCCGAGTTGGGGTAGAAGGCGGCGAAGGTGGGCTCCCCGTACCCGAGGGCGGTCAGCCGGGCCACCCGGTCGGTCTCCGGCCCCGGCCAGGCCCTCAGGGGCAGGACCCGCCCGAGCCGGCGCCAGGGCCGACCCGAGGGGCCCGGGGGGTCGGCGGGGGAGAGGGGGTAGGCCACCGAGGCGGGCGACTCGTCGGTGAGGGCGTCGCTCTCCACCACCCACCGGGCCCGCCGGCCGTCGGGGTCGGTGCGGGTGACCAGCCACCGGTCGGGTACCCGGGGCGGCTGCACCCCCTGCGGACCGTGGACCAGGCGGGTCAGTGCGTCCGGCAGGGCCCAGTGCAGGTGGACCCCGGCCTGGAGAGTGAGTTCCTCCTCGAAGGGGGCGGGGAGGATCCCGTCGCTGAGGAAGGGCTGGTCGGGGTGGACGTCCCGCCCGGTGACCGGGTCACGGTAGGGCAGTCGGGTGAAGTCGGCGACCGGGCCGGCGACGGTCCGCTGGGCCGGGAGCCACAGTGCGTCGATTCGGACGGGTACGGCGAGCAGACGCATGGGGCATCCCTCTGGGGTGGACGGGCAGCGCGGCTCACCCTACAAACGCGACCGGATCTTGATCCTCCGCAAAGTCGACAATGGAGCTGTGCGTTACGCCGTAGCGCTGTCGGTCCCCGGTGGTGTAGGACCGACTTCGGCGATGTGTTCAGGTATCGGCGATGATGATTTCAATCTCCCTGTAGGTCCGGTCTGCTCCGGTTCCCTCGCCGCAGGTCAAGGCGGTCGGGCGGTGGAGGAGTGGACCACCAGGGTCGGCGGGAAGCGGACGTCCCGGTGCCGGTGCCCCGGCTCTCCCTCGCTAAGCAGCGGGGCGGCGGCGGTGTGCCCCAGTCAGTAGGGCGACTGTCGTGCGGAAGCCGAGAATCTCGTAGCAGCGTGGCTGTTCCCGAGGCGGCGCCCACCGTGACCAGGCCCATGACGATGAAAAGGACTCAACGTCCTTCTTGTCTGCCACGACGTGTCCTTCCTGGACAGGATCGACGTCCTGTCCAACGGATCACACCCAGGTCAAGCGCGGAGATCCACGCAGTGGCGCCCGCAGGGGTGGAGAGAGTTGCTGCTTCCAAGGTGACCGATCCCTGGGTGGGCAGCCGTCGAGGTGGCAGTGAACAGCGGCTCGCAGGCTGGATTCATGTTAAAGATCAGAGTCAATGTGAACAACTCGACTTGCGAACCCGGCAATGCTGCCATAGCCTCCAGTTTCAGTTATGTCGTGCATTCGCGAGGGATCGCAGGAAGGATTCAGGGTGACCAACGTGCGAACTTCCCGGAGGGTTGCGGTATTGGCTGCCGCCGTCACTGCTTCTTTTGGGATGGGTCTGTCAGCCGCCACCCCCGCCGCTGCGGAGACCGACGGCCGACGGGTGACCGGTGCCACCGCTGTGGAAAGCGGCACCTGGCGGGCTTACGGCAACACGAATCCGATTACTTCAAGCTCCAGCACATGGGGTTGCGGCGCCACTGAAACGGTCGTCAGTGGTGTGTCGGCGCAGGTCTGCGCAGTGAGGTCGCCAAGTGGGTCTGCCGCGCAGGGGGCAGTGATCGTACGCAACAACCGATCCACCCTCTATTCAGTGCATGCATATCTTGACTTGGTTTACACGGGCGGCAACTTGGGTCAGTGGGAGTGCCCGTCGTCGGGCGTGGGAGCGAACTCGTGGTCAGTTTGCTTCGGAGAGACGATTTCCATCAGTAGCGACGTCAACTCCTACGGGGAAGCCAACGGTGTAAACCTTGGATTCTCGCCATGGACCTGAGGCTGACCAGTTTAGTCAGGTAGCATCCTTCAGTTTCAAAAATCTCTTCAGAACGCTTCAACCTGCCCCGTTGCCTTTTTGTCCTCAGCCGGAGACTCCTCGGTCGCCCGGCCCGGTATGACTTCCTGCCCCTGTCGTTTCGATGATTCGGGGGGGGGCGCCGGGTCGGGTGGCGTCGGCGGACCGCTGATAGGGACCCGGCCGCCCCGTCTGGGGTTGGTCTCTTCGTAACGTGGCTGCCGGCAGCCCGACGCCGTTGACTGTGGCCGAGGCGGTGGCGAGGTGTGGCGGCGGGCCTGGTGCACGGCGGCTACGGCGTCGTCCTGGGCTTGGACGTCGGCAAAGGTGATCACCACGCGGTCGGGTTGGCTCCAGACGGCAGGCCGCTGCACGATGCGCCGTTGAAGTGACCCCCTGAGGCCGGACATCTCCTGACTTGGCATCGGTCGCACGTGCCCTGCGGATATCAGGTGGTCTACCTGCCCGGGCTGGCGATGCGCCGCATCGCCGACCTGCACCCCGGCAGCGCGAAGACCGACGCCCGCGGACGCATTCGTGATCGCCGACGCCGCTCGCACCCAGCCCCACACGCTGCGGCGGGTCGACAACGGCGACGAGACCCTGGCCGAGCTGGAAGTCCTCGTCGGCTTCGACGAGACCTTGCCGGCGAAGCCACCCGGGTGTCCAACCGGATCCGGGGACTGCTCGCCGGTACGCGCGTAGGTGGGCAAGGCGGCCCGCCCGGCCGGTGTGGGCATCGAGGGCCCCTCGGAGCCACAGACGTCCCAGGGTACGCCCGCGTCGCGGGACCGGAACCGCCCCACGGCGCAGGGGGTGGACGCCAACGCCAGCAAGGGCCATCTGGCCGACCTCGCACGCAAGATCGGTCTCGGTGTCCTGCTCGCTTCCGCGACGGCGGACGAGAGGCCGACATCTACCCGGCGGCTGCGCGGTTGGTACGCGTACCCGACCGTCCGGTGTGCTGCGACCGCGAACTGCTTCCGGCCGACGAGGACATCACCCGACTGCGGCGGCAGATCGTCACGCCCGCCGAAACCGCTGCACCACCACAGCCCCGAGCGGCAACCGCCCCGCATGGACGCACACGCCGTGGTACAGACACACTGCCACCGCCACGCGTTCCTCGGCACCGCCGCCGACCAAACCGTGCTGTCCGCCGCCGGGAGGGACGCGGAGTTCCTCGGCTCCGGCTGTTGTGGACTGGGCGGTGACTTCGGCTTCGAGCAGGGCCACCACGAGGTGTCCGAGGCGTGCTGGAACGGGTGCTGCTGCCGGTGTCGCGGGCACCTGGACGCGGTGTCGGCACACTGCGGAACTGTGGTCGGTCACCTTGCTTTTCCCGTAGCCCTCTGCGCAGGTGGATGCTGGGTAGGTGCGACCGCTCGTCTTTCCTGGCGGGTCCGGCCCGGTGTGCGTCAGCCGCAGTGCCCTCTGAGCGTGACCTGACGGGATGCCGAGCCGCTGGTTCACCCACTCGGATCACCTTGCTCATCGGTTGTGTCACACGACTGTCACCGAATCGCCGGGCTATCGCCACGTTCCACCCCCAAAGTGGTGCCGCATCGTCACCCACGTCGGAGGAATCGAGCCCTTAGCGGAATCTGCGCGCCTGCCGCTTGTTCCACACCCGTGGTTGAGCGAGTTCCCCGTTGTCGTTTCGCTGACGTGGATAAACACAGAGCCGCGGGCCATCCGAGGCGCGGAGCGCCGGCAGGGTGGTCTGCGTCCCGCGAGACCCCGGAGGTCCACAGACCATGACCGTGCCTGCCGCCAGCGTGCCGAGGGACGACACCGCGCCGCCGGGCGACGTGTCAGTCCCGCCAGACGGTCGCCCTGAGGGCATCGACTGGACGGTGCTCGGCATCGCCACCGCGGTCTCCGTGCTCTTCGTCCTGTGGGGCATCGTGGCCACCGACAACCTGGCGTCGGTCACCGACGCGGTGCTGGACTGGGTGGTCAACGCCTTCGGCTGGGTCTTCGTGCTGGCCAGTGCCGCCTTCGTGGTGCTGTCGGTCTGGCTGGCGCTGAGTCGGTACGGCCGGATCAAGCTCGGCCGCGACGACGAGAAGCCGGAGTTCTCCACCGTCTCCTGGGTCGCGATGATGTTCAGCGCCGGCATGGGTATCGGCCTGATGTTCTGGGGTGCGGCCGAGCCACTGTCCCACCTGGGCACCCCGCCACGCGGTCTGAACGAACCGAACTCCCAGCAGGCCGCCCGGGTGGCCATGGAGTACTCGTTCTTCCACTGGGCGCTGCACCCCTGGGCGATCTACGCCGTGGTCGGTCTGACGTTGGCGTACTTCACCTTCCGTAAGGGGCGGCGCGGGCTGATCAGCAGCGCGTTCTTTCCGCTCATCGGGGAGCATGCGCACCGCGGCCCGGGGAAGGCCATCGACATTTTTGCGATCTTCGCGACGCTGTTCGGATCGGCCGTCTCCCTCGGCCTGGGTGCCCTCCAGATCAACAGCGGTTTGACGAACCTCTGGGACGTACCGAAGTCGACGCCGCTGGCCATCGGCATCATCGCCGTCCTTACCGTGGCGTTCGTGGTGTCCGCCGTCACCGGCGTCAAGCGCGGTATCCAGTTCCTGTCGAACACCAACATGGTGCTCGCGGTGGCGCTGCTGTTCTTCCTGCTCGTGGTGGGCCCGACGGTCTTCATCCTCAACACGCTCACCGCGTCGACCGGCGGATACCTCTACGATCTCATTCCGATGAGCTTCCGCACCGGTGCCTTCGGCGGCGAGGAGTGGATGGCGGGCTGGACCATCTTCTACTGGGCCTGGTGGATCTCCTGGACTCCGTTCGTCGGTTCCTTCATCGCCCGCATCTCCAGGGGGCGGACGATCCGTCAGTTCGTCCTCGGGGTGGTGGCCATTCCGAGCCTCGTCAGCTTCGTCTGGTTCTCGGTGTTCGGCGGCACCGCCATCGACCTGCAACTGGGCGGCACCGACCTGGCGCAGGCAGTGGCGGAAAGCCCGGAGGCCGCGCTCTTCGCGGTCCTGCGGGAGTTCCCCTTCTTCACCGTCACGGCGATCCTGGTGATGGTGCTGGTGGCGCTCTTCTTCGTCAGTGGAGCCGATGCCGCGTCGGTGGTGATGGGCACGCTCTCCGCACGTGGCACCATCGAGCCGAAGAGCTGGCTGGTCGCCATGTGGGGTGTACTGACCGGCCTGGTGGCCGCAGTGCTGCTGCTCGCCGGCGGGCTGTCCGCTCTCCAGTCGCTGACCATCCTCGCCGCGCTGCCGTTCCTGTTCGTGATGGTCGGTATGGTCGTCGGGCTGCTCCGTGAGCTGCGCCGTGAACCGCCCAGTGCGACGATGGCCCCCGAGATCCTTGCCCTGGCGACCGCCGCACAGCGGGCACCCGCGCACTCCGACGGCTCCTGACCGTTGTGCCGGCGCGGGCGGTCTTCAAGGGGGACGGTCCGCGCCGCACTCGGGTTCGGGGCCGGCACTGGAGCGGGATACAGCCGGCGAACGGGAAAATCTACTTCGGGCGGAACGCCCGAGTCCACGCCGTGACGGGCCAGCGTCGACGGCGGACAAGCCTTGGCCGGCACCCACGGTCCGTTGCTAGCGTCCCGCGGTGACACGCGGGGTGGGGGAACGACTCGACGGACGGTTCGGTCGGTTGTGGGCGGCGGCGACCACCTCGGCGCTCGGCAGTGGACTGAGTACGGTCGCCGCGCCGCTGCCGGTCGCCTCGCTCACCGACGATCCGGTGGTGGTGTCCGGGGCGTTCGCGGTCGCGTGGCTGCCCTGGCTACTGTTCGCCCTGCCCGGCGGGGTCCTCGTCGACCGGGTCGACCGGCGTCGGTTGATGATCGTCGTCGACTGGCTGCGGGTGGGCGCGCTGGTGCTGCTCGGTCTCTGCGTCGTCACCGGCCTGGTGACGGTGGCCCTGCTCTACACCGTGCTGTTCCTGCTGAACACCGGCGAGATCGTCGTCCGGTCGGCGAGCCAGGCGATGGTTCCGGCGGTGGTGCCCCGGGACCGCCTCGAACGGGCCAACGGCTGGCTTTCCGGAGGCACGACGGTGGCCCAGGGCATGGTCGCCAACCCGCTCGGCGGGTTGCTGTTCGTGCTGGCGGCGAGCGTGCCGTTCCTGGCCAACGCCGCCACGTACGCGGTGAGCGCGGTGCTCCTGGCCGGGATCGCCGGGACGTACCGTCCGCAGCCCGCCACCGCTGGCACCCGATCGGTCCGGGCGGACCTCGCGTCGCCCGGGCGTACGTCGGACCTCCGGTCGACGCGGTACCCGGGCAGGGCGGTCCGGTCGCCACCGTGCCGGAGTCGGCCGGCCGACCGCACGACCCGAGTGGCCCGAACGACCGTTAAGCTGGCGGGGTGGGCGCGCGCGAGGGAGTTTCGCCGAACCGGTGGTCCGCCACGCGCCGCGTACCGGCTCCCTGCGGGTCGGGCGCGCTCGGCGCTCACGTTGGTCCGCGACCCGCGCGCCCGCCGCACGGCGGTTGGCACGTACCGGCTCACCCCCACCCCACGGAGCGCACCGCACCATGACTGTCGACCGGATCCTGCCCACCGACGAGGCCCACGACCTGCTGGAGCTCGCCACCGAACTCGCCGACCGGGAACTCGCGCCCCGGGCCGCCGACTTCGAGGCACGCGCCGAGTTCCCCCGGGAGGTGCTGCGCACCCTCGGCCGGGCCGGCCTGCTCGGCCTGCCCTACCCCGAGGAGTACGGCGGGGCGGCCCAGCCGTACGAGGTCTACCTCCAGGTGCTGGAGATCCTGGCCAGCCGCTGGCTCGCGGTGGCGGAGGCGGTCAGCGTGCACACCCTGGCCTGTTTCCCGGTCGCCCAGTACGGCAGCGACGCGCTGCGCAAGCGGCTGCCCGACATGCTCGGCGGGGAGCTGCTCGGCGCGTACTGCCTCTCCGAGCCGCAGGGCGGCTCGGACGCGGCGTCGCTGACCACGCGGGCGACCCGCGACGGCGACGACTACGTCGTCTCCGGGACCAAGGCGTGGATCACCCACGCGCACAGCGCCGACTTCTACAACGTGTTCTGCCGCACCGGGGGGCCGGGCGCGAAGGGCATCTCCTGCCTGCTGGCGGACGCGGGAACCTCGGGGATCACGCCGCAGGCCGTCGAGCGGACCATGGGGCTGCGCTCCTCGCCGGTGGCGCAGATCGCCTTCGACGACGCGCGGGTGTCGGCGGACCGGCTGGTCGGCGGGGAGGGCACCGGCTTCACCATCGCGATGTCCGCCCTGGACTCGGGCCGGCTGGGCATCGCCGCCTGCGCGGTGGGGCTGGCCCAGGGGGCACTGGACTACGCGGTCGGCTACGCCCGCGAGCGTCAGCAGTTCGGCCGGGCGATCGTCGACTTCCAGGGGATGGGTTTCCTGCTGGCGGACCTGGCCACCCAGATCTCGGCGGCACGGGCGCTGACCCTGGCGGCGGCCCGGCTGCGCGACGCCGGCCGGCCGTACTCGATCGAGGCGGCCAAGGCGAAGCTGTTCGCCACGGACGTGGCGATGCGGGTGACCACCGACGCGGTCCAGGTGCTCGGTGGTTCGGGGTACGTCGCCGACCACCCGGTGGAGCGGTTCATGCGGGAGGCCAAGGTGCTCCAGATCGTGGAGGGCACCAACCAGATCCAGCGACTGGTGATCTCCCGCGCCCTGGCCAAGGGCTGACCAGCCGTCCACTGTGGCGTCCGGCCGGAGTGTGACGCACCGGACGCCACGGTGCGACGTCGTCGCCGGGAGAGGGTTTTCCCGGTAGGTTGCCAGCGTGGAGGAGACCGATCGCGCCATCGTCGCCGCCCTGACCGTCGACGGCCGGCTGTCGTACACCGAGCTGGCCGAGCGGGTCGGGCTGTCGGTGTCCGCCGTGCACCAGCGGGTGCGGCGGCTGGAGCAACGCGGTGTGATCAAGGGGTACGCGGCACAGGTGTCGTTCGAGGCGCTGGACCTGCCGTTGACCGCGTTCGTGGCGATCCGCCCGTTCGACCCGTCCCAGCCGGACGACGCCCCGGAGCGGCTGGCGCACCTGCCGGAGATCGACTCGTGTTACTCGGTGGCGGGGGAGGACTTCTACCTGCTCCTGGTGCGGGTGGCCGGTCCGGCCGACCTGGAGCGCCTGTTGCAGGAGATCCGGACGGCGGCGAACGTCACCACCCGGACGACGGTGGTGCTGTCCACCCCGTACGAGAAGCGGACGCCGCGCATCGGTCTGTAGGGCGCCGACTGGGGGACACCCCTGCCGCGTCGAGTCGGTCTCAGCGTGCGTTCCAGCTGAGGATGACCTGCCGTCCGTGCTCGTGACCGAGGACGCTGACGCTGGCGGTGTCGAGCCGCAGCCGGCCGCCGCTGGCGGCGGGCAGCCCGATCCACCGGGCGCCGAGCACCCGCAGGGCGTGCGCGTGGGCGACCAGGGCGACGTCTCCGGAGTCGAGCAGGGGAGTGACCCGGGCGAGCACCCGGTCGAGGCGTGCGCCGACCTGGTCGGGTGACTCGCCGTCGGGGCAGCCGTCCTGCCAGATGACCCAGTCCGGGCGCTCGGCGCGGATCTCGGCGGTGGTGCGCCCCTCGTAGGCGCCGTAGTGCCACTCGGTCAGGTCGTCGTCGACGTCGTCGACGCGGAGACCGGCGAGGTCGGCGGTGCGCAGCGCGCGGCGGCGGGGGCTGGCCAGCACGGTGGCGAGACGGCGTCCGGCGAGCCGGTCGCGCAGCGCGGCGGCCTGTCGTTCGCCGTCCGGCGTCAGCTCCAGGTCCGTGTACGAGGTGTGCCGACGGGCGGCACTCCAGGTGGTCTCGCCGTGCCGGATCAGCAGGAGCTCTCCCATCGGGCCAGTCAACCACTGGCGGCCGGAGCGAGCACGTCGACCCTCAACCTATCTTCCTAGGATGCCCTACGCGGGGTGTGCCACGCCGCACAGGAATGTTTCCACTGCCACCGACGGGGCAAGACCATGGACAGGCCCGACGAGGGGCCGGAGCAGCCGGAGGGAGTGGTGGACGTGAGCTTCACCGACAAGGCGAAGAACAAGGCCGACGAGCTGACCGGTGCCGCGAAGGAACGCATCGGCGGCGCCACGAACAACGAGCGCCTACGGGCCGAGGGAACCACGCAGCAGACCGAGGCGCAGGCCCGTCAGGCCGGCGAGCACGTCAAGGACGCCGGTCGGGACGTGCGGGACGCGTTCACGAAGTGACCGACGTCCGATAACTCGACACAACTCGAGGGGGTCCCGGCAACTGCCCGGACCCCCTCGATCATGAACTTCGGGCACCGCCCCAACCCCACAACCGCCCTGAATCAGGCGCCACAACTCCATGATCGACGGAGTGGCGGGGGCGGGGGCGGGGGCGGGGGCGGAGGTCGGGTGGGTCAGTCGTCGACGCGGTGGGTGGTCCACCACGCCTGCCCGGACTCGGGCAGGGTGTCGATCGGGTCGTAGTAGGCGTACCGCTTGTCCAGCGCCTCCAGGTCGGCCTGCTCGATGGAGGTGCGGTAGTTCTTCGTCCAGTACGAGATGCCGCGTTCGGTGTCGTACTCGGTGAGCATGTGCACCCAGCGCTTGCCGACGAACGGGACGTCGCAGACGATCCGTGGGGTGGCGTAGCCGGGCAGGTAACCCATGATGTCGTGCTGGAGCTGCTGGGCGTGCCAGACCGGGACCCGCCAGTGTTCGGCGTTGGGGATCATGTCGCACATGTAGAAGTAGTACGGCAGGATCCCGGCCTCGCCCTGGAGGGCGAAGCAGAGGTCGAGCAGGTCGGGTGCGGTGGCGTTGACGCCGCGCATGAGGACGCCCTGGTTGCGGACGTCGCGGACGCCGACGTCGAGGGCGGTCTGGGCGGCCCGGGCGACCAGCGGGGTCAGCGACTGGGCGTGGTTGACGTGGGTGTGGATGGCGAGGTTGACGCCACGTCGGGCGGCGGTGCGGGCGACCCGTTCGAGGCCCTCGACGACGTCGGGCTGGAGCCAGTGCTGGGGTAGGCCCATGAGGGCCTTGGTGGCGAGCCGGATGTCGCGGATGGTCTCGATCTCCAGCAGGCGCATCAGGTAGGACTCGAGGTTGCGCCAGGGGACGTTGGCGACGTCCCCGCCGGAGACGACGACGTCCCGGACGCCGGGGTGGGCCTTGAGGTAGGTGATGTGGGCGTCGTAGCGGTCGACGGGCTTGAGGGTGAGCTTGAGTTTGTCGACGGCGGGCGTGGAGTTGCCGACGAGGTCCATCCGGGTGCAGTGGCCGCAGTACTGCGGGCAGGTGGAGAGCAGTTCGGCGAGGACCTTGGTGGGGTAGCGGTGGGTGAGGCCCTCGGCGACCCACATGTCGTGTTCGTGGAGTGAGTCGCGGCTGGCGTAGGGGTGGGAGGGCCAGTCGGTGCGCCGGTCGGAGGCGACGGGGATCATGTAGCGCCGGATGGGATCGGCGAGGAACGCCTCGGTGGTCATCGGGGCGAACGGGACCATGGTGTTGAGCATCTGGGGTGGCACCAGCATGGACATGGTGGCCAGGGCGTGCTGATCGGCGGTGAGGTCGGCGTAGAAGCTCTCGTCGACGGTGTCGCCGAGGATGGTGCGGAGCTGCTTGATGTTCTTGACGCAGTTGACGCGTTGCCACTGCGCGGATTCCCACTGGTCGCGGGTGACGTGACGCCAGCCGGGGAAGCGGGTCCAGTCGGGTTCGACGAGTGGGGCGCGGCGGTATTCGTAGGGCTGGCCGGCGGAAGGTGGCGCGACCGGGGTGGGACGGGTGGCCGTCGCCAGTGGTTGTGTCGGTGTCACGAACCCTCCTCGGTGCGGTTGTGCTGCCACAGCAGCCCCGAAGGCTACTGGAAAATCTGCGGTCGAGAAATTAGTCTGCCGTAAGTTTTCCCGTTACGCGAGCCCCTGGCCGGGGGTTCGGGCGGTTGGGCAGGGGGAGGGGTGCCGTGACGTCACCGGTTGGTCTGCATCGCGTCGTGGAGCCGGCGGGGGTGCTGCCGCAGGCGGCGTGGCGGTTGGACGCCGCGCGGGAGATCGCGCCGAACGAGGTGCGGATCCGGGTGGAGCGGCTGAATCTGGACGCGGCGAGTTTCCGACAGTTGTCGGAGAAGCACGGCGGTGACGGCGAGAAGGTGCGCGCCGAGGTTCTGGAGATCATTTCCCAGCGCGGGAAGATGCAGAATCCGGTGACCGGGTCGGGTGGGATGTTGATCGGCACGGTCGAGGAGGCGGGGCGGCGGTCGCCGTTGGGGCTGCGGTCGGGGGACCGGGTGGCGACGTTGGTGTCGTTGACGTTGACGCCGCTGGTGGTGACCGATGGTCTGGCCCGGTGGGACGGGCGCAGTGAGCAGGTGCCGTGTGACGGGTGGGCGATCCTGTTCGCGCGGTCGATCGCGGCGGTGTTGCCGGCGGACCTGGATCCGGAGTTGTCCCTCGCGGTGCTGGACGTGTGTGGGGCGCCGGCGTTGACGGCGCGGGTGGTGGCCGAGCAGGTGGCGCGGCGGGGGCGGGACGGGGATCCGCGGCCGGTGTCGGTGGCGGTGGTGGGGGGCGCGGGGAAGAGCGGTTCGTTGTCGCTGGCGGCGGCGCGGCGGGCGGGTGCCGGTCGTACGGTCGGGGTGGTGCCGGTGGTGGCGGAGCGGGACGCGTTGGTGGCGTCGGGTTTGGCCTCGGAGGTGGCGTTGGCCGACGCGCGGGATCCGGTGGCGTTGTCGTCGGCGGTGACCACGGCGTTGGGGGTGCCGGCGGACGTGACGGTGGTGTGCGTGGACGTGCCGGGGTGTGAGCACGGGGCGGTCCTGGCGACGGCGGACGGGGGAACGGTGGTGTTCTTCTCGATGGCGACGAGTTTCGCGGCGGCGGCGTTGGGGGCGGAGGGTCTGGCTGCGGACGTGACGATGCTGGTGGGGAACGGTTACGTGCCGGGTCACGCGGAGTTGGCGTTGGATCTGGTGCGGTCGGAGCCGGGGGTGCGGGGGCTGTTCGAGGCGCGGCTGGCGGCAGGATAAGGGCCATGACGAACCCCTCGACGTTGTACCGCGGTGGTGTGCTGCACTGTCCGGCGGATCCTGGCGCGACGGCGCTGTTGGTGCGGGACGGGCGGATCGCCTGGTTGGGGTCGGTGGCGGATGCGCCGTCGGCGGACCGGGTGGTGGATCTGGACGGGGCGTTGGTGACGCCGGCGTTCGTGGATGCGCACGTGCACGCGACGGACACGGGTCTGGTGCTGTCGGGGTTGGATCTGTCCGGGGTGCGGTCGGCGGGTGGGGTGTTGGACGCGGTGGCGGGGTTCGCCGCGGGTCTGCCGGGTGACGCGGTGGTGTTGGGGCACGGCTGGGACGAGTCGGCCTGGGCGGATCCGGTGTTGCCGGACGCGGTGGCGTTGGACCGGGCGGCCGGGGGTCGGCGGGTGTATCTGTCGCAGGCGTCGATTCATTCGGCGTTGGTGTCGCGGGCGATGCTGGCGGCGTGTCCTGAGGTGGTGTCGGCGGCGGGGTACGACGCGTCGGGTTGGGTGCGTCGGGACGCGCATCACGTGGTGCGGGCGGCGGCGTTCGCGTCGGTGTCGCGGGCGCAGCGGGTGGCGGCGCAGCGGGCGGCGTTGGCGCATGCGGCGTCGTTGGGGATCGCGGCGGTGCACGAGTGTGGTGGTCCGGAGATCTCCGACGAGGAGGATTTCACGGGTCTGTTGGCGTTGTCCGGTGTCGGGGTGCCGGAGGTGTACGGGTACTGGGGTGAGTTGGGTGGTGCGGCGCGGGCCCGGGAGTTGGGGGCGGTGGGTGCCGGGGGTGACCTGTTCGCGGACGGGGCGTTGGGGTCGCGGACGGCGTTCGTGTCGGAGCCGTACCGGGATTCGCGGTCGGGGTCGTGTGGGCACGGGTATCTGACGGCGGAGCAGGTGCGTGATCATCTGTTGGACTGTGCGGCGCACGGGTTGCAGGGTGGGTTCCATGCGATCGGTGACGCGGCGATCGGCACGGTGTTGGCGGGGTTCGCGGGGGCGGCGGAGCGGCTGGGTGTGGATCGGTTGCGGGCGGCGCGGCACCGGGTGGAGCATGCGGAGATCATGAGTCGGCGGTTGATCGCCGGGTTCGTGGAGTTCGGGATCGTGGCGTCGATGCAGCCGGCGTTCGACCGGTTGTGGGGTGGCGCGGGGCGGATGTACGAGTCGCGGTTGGGTCTGGATCGGTCGTTGGCGTCGAATCCGATGGGGGCGATGCATTCGGTCGGGGTGGCGTTGGCGTTCGGGTCGGATTCGCCGGTGACGCCGTTGGATCCGTGGGGTTCGGTGCGGGCGGCGGCGGCGCATCACAATGCGGCGCAGCGGATGAGTGTGCGGGCGGCGTTCGCGGCGCACACGCGGGGTGGTTGGCGGGCGGTGCATCTGGACAGCGAGGGTGTGTTGGCGTTGGGTGCGCCGGCGACGTTCGCGGTGTGGTCGACGCCGGCGGGGGTGGACCGGGGGTTGCCGGTGTTGCAGGCGGCGGATCCGGAGGTGCGGGGGCCGGGGGATCCGACGCCGTTGCCGGTGTGTCGGCGCACGGTGCTGCGCGGCGAGGTGATCTATGAGGAAGGGTCGTCGTGACGGGAAAGCTTGATCTCGATCCGCGGTTGGTGGCGCGGGCGCGGGAGTTGGCGCGTCGGGCCGGGCAGCCGGTGGTGGAGTTGGCGCGTAGCCACACGACGGTGTCGGTGGAGCGGGCGGTGTTGCGGCTGGCGGGGGTGGCCGGGGCGGATCCGGATGGGATTCCGTGGGTGAACCGTCTGGTGGACGCGGTGGTCGCGGACGTGGGGTTGGGGCACGGGGTGGCGGTGCCGGTGTTCGACGCCATGGCGCGGGAGCAGATCGCGGATGTGACGTTGCTGGCGCAGAAGGCGGCGGCGGGGTCGGTGCGGTTCGTGGTGCCGTCGGGGAAGGCGGCGGGTGCGGCGCGTCGGGCGGCGCGTCGGGCGGTGGCGGCGGGGGTGCGGCGGATCGACCGGCGTCGGGTGGAGCGGGAGCGGCTGGTCGGGCGGTACGGGGATCCGGCGCGGCGGCCGTGGATTTATCTGATCGTGGCGACGGGGGACATCTACGAGGACATTCCGCAGGCGCAGGCGGCGGCGCGGGCGGGTGCGGACGTGATCGCGGTGATCCGGTCGACGGGGCAGTCGTTGTTGGACTACGTGCCGGAGGGGGCGACGCGGGAGGGGTTCGCGGGGACGTACGCGACGCAGGAGAACTTCCGGTTGATGCGGGCGGCTCTGGATTCCTCGTCGAAGGAGTTGGGCCGGTATGTGCGGTTGACGAATTACGCGTCGGGGTTGTGCATGCCGGAGATGGCGACGTTGGCTGGCCTGGAGCGGCTGGACATGATGCTCAACGATTCGATGTACGGGATTCTGTTCCGGGACATCAATCCGGTGCGGACGTTCGTGGACCAGCGGTTCTCGCGGCAGGTGCACGCGCGGGCGGGGATCATCATTAACACCGGTGAGGACAACTACCTGACCACGGCGGACGCGGTGGACGAGGCGCACACGGTGACGGTGTCGCAGTTGTTGAACGAGTTCTTCGCGCACGAGGCGGGGTTGGCGGACTGGCAGTTGGGGTTGGGGCACGCGTTCGAGATCAATCCGGATGTGCCGGAGTCGTTCCGTCTGGAGTTGGCGCACGCGTTGTTGGCGCGGGAGTTGTTTCCGGATGCGCCGTTGAAGTGGATGCCGCCGACGAAGCACATGACGGGGGACGTGTTCCGGGGGAATCTGCTGGACGGGTTCTTCAACCTGGTGGGCACGATGACCGGGCAGGGGATTCTGTTGGTGGGGATGATGACCGAGGCGGTGGTGACGCCGTGGTTGTCGGATCGGGACATCGCGTTGCAGAACGTCCGCTACGTCCTCGGGGCGGCCGGTGGTCTGCACGAGGACTTCGTGCCGTCGCCGGGTGGGTTCATCCAGCAGCGGGCCAACCGGGTGCTCGGTGAGGCGGTGGAGTTGTTGGAGCGGATCGGGGAGCAGTCGTTGTTGACGGCGATCGCCGAGGGCACGTTCGGGATCATGCGGCGTCCGGCGGACCGGGGTAAGGGTCTGGACGGGGTGGCGGCGCACGAGGCGGACTACTACAACCCGGCGACGGACATCCTGGAGCAGCCGGCATGAGCGAGAAGACGGTCGTGCGGCCGTACGGGGACACCACCGGTGACGGGATGGTGCAGGTGTCGTTCACGTTGCCGGTGCCGCACGACAAGCGTGGCGAGGGCGCGGCGGTGCAGTTGGCGAACAAGATGGGCATCGATCCGGCGATGCTGGTGCACGCGAAGCAGATGGGGGACGGGTTCACGTTCTTCGTGGTGTACGGGCGGGTGAACCATCTGGTGGACGTGTCGGCGGTGCAGGTGGTGGAGCGGGACTTTCCGTTGTTGTCGGCGCGGGAGGTCAACGCGGTGGTGAAGCGGCGGTTGCGGCGGAAGCTGTCGGTGGTGGGGGCGTGTATCGGCACGGACGCGCACACGGTGGGTATCGACGCGATCCTGAACGTGAAGGGCATCGCGGGGGAGAAGGGCCTGGAGTACTACCGGGAGTTGAAGGTCACCAATCTGGGTGCGCAGGTGAGTGTGCCGGAGTTGGTGGAGGCGGCCCGGGTGGAGCGGGCGGACGCGGTGCTGGTGTCGCAGGTGGTGACGCAGCGGGACGCGCATCTGCACAACACGCGGGAGATGACGGCGGCGTTCCGGGAGGCGATGCCGGCGGGGCGGCGTCCGCTGCTGGTGGTGGGTGGGCCGCGGTTCGACGAGACGATGGCCGCCGAGTTGGGGGTGGATCGGATCTTCGGGCGGGGCACCACGCCGGGTGAGGTGGCGAGTTTCCTGGTGCACGCGTTGGTGACGAACAGGAGGGCGGCAGCATGAGTGATTCGCGGGTCGGGTTGACGGTGACGCACCGCCGGTATGTGCCGTACTCGCATGCCCACTACGCGGGGAACCTGGTCGACGGGGCGTACGCGTTGGGGTTGTTCGGGGACGTGGCGACGGAGGTGTGTATCCGCACGGACGGCGACGAGGGGTTGTTCGCGTCGTACTCGGATGTGCAGTTCCGCAGTGCCATGCGGGCGGGGGACGTGCTGGAGGTGTCGGCGACGGTGACGCGGGTGGGGACGCGGAGCCGCACGATCGACTTCGTGGCGCGGGTGGTGTGCCGGGGCCGCCCGGATCGGGGCGAGTCGGCGGCGGAGGTTCTCGCGGAGCCGATCGTGGCGGTGACGGCGACGGGCACGGTGGTCGTGCCGGCGGCGGCGTGACTCTGGCGGTCTGCGCCGACGTCGGGTCCACGTGGACGAAGGTCGGGGTGGTGGACCTCGACGGTGGGCTGCTGGTGGGGTCGGCGGCGGCGCCGACGACGGTGGGCACGGATGTGCTGCACGGCCTGGACGCGGCGGTGGCGGCGGCCACCGCCGGGTTGGACGCCGGCGGGGATGTGCCGTGGTATGTGTGTTCGTCGGCCGGCGGCGGGTTGCGGTTGGCGGTGGTCGGCTACGAGCTCCTGGTGACGGCGCAGGCGGGCCGGCGGGTGGGGTTGTCGGCGGGCGCGCACGTGGTGCACGTGGCGGCGGGGCGGCTCGGTGGGGCGGACGTGTCGGCGTTGCGGGCGGCCCGCCCGGACGTGGTGCTGCTGGTGGGCGGCACCGACGGCGGGGATGCGGACACGTTGACGCACAACGCGACGCGCCTGGCGCGGGCCCGGTGGCGGGTGCCGGTGGTGCTGGCCGGGAACGTCGACGTGCGCGACGAGCTGTGCGCGCTGCTGGCCGGGGCGGGGGTGCCGGTGACGGCGGCGGAGAACGTGCTGCCGCGGATCGGGGTGCTGGCGCCGTCGTCGGCGCGGGCGGCGATCCGGGAGGTGTTCCTGCGGCACGTGATCGGCGGGAAGCGTCTGTCGCGGGGGCCGCGTTTCGCGCGGCTGGTGCGGGCGGCCACCCCGGACGCGGTGCTGACGGGGGTGGAGGTGCTCGCCGACACGGTCGGCGGGGACCTGGTGGTGGTGGACGTCGGTGGGGCCACCACGGACGTGTACTCGGTGTTGACGCCGGACGAGCGGGCCGACGGGCCGGGTCGGGAGGTGGCGGGGTCGCTGTGGCGGGCGCGGACCGTGGAGGGGGACCTGGGGATGCGGTGGAGCGCCCCGGGGGTGGTGCGCGCGGCGGTGGAGGAGCGGCTGCTCGACGCGGTCGGGCAGGAGGAGTTGACGGCGGTGGCGGCGGCGCGGGCCGCTGATCCGGGGTTCCTGCCGTCGTCGCCCGTGGAGCGGGCGGTGGAGGGGCGGATCGCGGCCCTGGCGGCGACGGTGGCGGTGCGTCGGCATGCGCGGGGCGCGGCGACGGGGGAACGGTCCGGGCGGGATCTGCGGGACGTGCGGCTGCTGGTCGGCTCGGGTGGGGTGCTGCGGCATGCGCCGGCGGTGGAGGCGGCCGGGGTGTTGGCGGCGGTGCTGGGTGACCACGCGGGTGGGTGGGCGGTGCCGAGGGCGGCGCGGGCGGTGGTGGACGGCGCGTACGTGCTGGCCGCCGCGGGGTTGCTGGCCGGTGAGCATCCGCAGGTGGCGCGGGCGGTGCTGCGTCGGCATCTGGTGGTGGACCGGTCGGGGTGAACGCCGGTGCGACGGCGGGGAAACGCCGGTCGTACGGCGACACGCCGGGGGCGACACGCCGGGGGCGACACGCCGGGGGCGACACGCCGGGGGCGACACGCCGGGGGCGACACGCCGGGGGCGACACGCCGGGGGCGACACGCCGG
>NZ_JBITJH010000002.1:0-112296 GCF_044459745.1 Micromonospora sp. NPDC050187 | reverse complement strand
CCGGGGGCGACACGACTGGCCGGCGCGGGTTGACAGTGCCCGGGGGGTGGCACGTACCGTCTTTGAGTCCTACTACGGGGAAGCGGCTGTTGTTCGCTTCGTCCCTTCGTCCGCTGGCCGAGCGACCAGATGGTTGCGGCGGCCAGGTCCAGCGGGCGGGGGTCGGCGGGGCGGCGCGAACCGGCCGCGGTTACCGGTGTACGGGCAGGGTGAGGTGCACGGCCAGTAGACAACGGCCCGGCGGGGGCAGCCAGTCCACCGTCTGGTCGGTCCGAAGGTCGGGGTGCCTGATCCTCGCCCCACCGGCCGGGGAGGGCCTGGGAGCATCGGGGCGCGGCAGTAGCCGCGCCCCGATTTTCGTGTCCGGGGTCTAGCGGGATGTGGTGGGGCGGGCGCGGACGTGGAGCCGTTCGCCCTGGGGTCCGTACAGGTTGAGGATCTCCGCTGGGTGCGGGTCGGGGTTGGCGACGGCGTGCGGCAGTCGGGTGTCGAACTCGGCGACCTCTCCGGGGGTGAGGATCAGGTCGTGGTCGCCGAGGATCAGCCGGACGCGGCCGGAGAGGACGTACAGCCACTCGTAGCCCTCGTGGGTGTTGGGTTGCGGGTCGGCGGGGGTGTGCGGCGGGATGATCTGTTTGAACGCCTGGAGGCCGCCGGGGCGGCGGGTCAGCGGCAGGAACGTCATGCCGTTGCGCACGATCGGGCGGGGGTGCACGCGCGGGTCGGCGGTGGGGGTGGCGCCGACGAGGTCGTCGAGGGGCACCTGGTGGGCGCGGGCCAGGGGGAGCAGCAGTTCCAGGGTGGGGCGGCGCTGTCCGGACTCCAGGCGGGACAGGGTGCTGACGGAGATGCCGGTGGTCTGCGCCAGTTGGGTGAGGGTGGTGCCGCGTCGGGTGCGTAGGGCCCGCAGTCGGGCGCCGACTCCGGCCAGCACCGCCATCTCGTCGTCGTTTGCCATAACGGCAAGGATAGTTGCCGCCGCTGCGCGGGTGGCGCACCGTTGCGGGCGACGACGACGAACAGGGGTGCGGTATGGACGACAGGTACGACGTGGTGGTCATCGGCGGCGGCGCGGCCGGGCTCGCCGGCGCGGTGGCTCTGGCCCGGGCCCGACGGTCGGTGCTGGTGATCGACGCGGGCCGGCCCCGCAACGCCCCCGCCGGCGGGGTGCACAACCACCTCGGTCGGGAGGGCAGCCCCCCGGCGGAGCTGCTCGCGTCGGCCCGCGCCGACGTCACCGGCTACGGCGGGCAGATCGTCGACGCCACGGTCACCACGGTCGGCCGCGACGACGACGGGTTCCGGGTCGACCTCGCCGACGGGCGGGGCGTGTGGGCGCGGCGGCTGCTGGTGGCCACCGGTGGCGTGGACGCGTTGCCCGACGTGCCCGGCCTGGCCGACCGGTGGGGACGGGACGTGCTGCACTGCCCGTACTGCCACGGCTGGGAGGTCCGCGACCGGCGCATCGGGGTCCTCGCCGACGGGCCGCTGGGGGTGCGGCAGGCCCTGCTGTGGCGGCAGTGGAGCCCGCACGTGCTGCTGCTGCGTCACCACGGCGACGCGCCCGATCCGGCGCAGGCCGAGCAGCTCGCCGCGCGGGCCGTCACCGTCGTCGACGGGCCGGTCACCGGTCTGGTCGTCGACGACGACCGGCTCACCGGGGTCCGCCTCGCCGACGGGGGCGTCGTGGGCGTCGACGCGCTCGTCGTGGCGTCCCGGGTGGCCGCCCGCGTCGACGTGCTCGCCCCGCTCGGGCTGACCCCGGTCGACGTCGACCACGAGGGGCAGATCGTCGGTACCCGGATCCCCGCCGACGCGTTCGGGGCCACCGACGTGCCCGGGGTGTGGGTGGCCGGGAACGTGACCGCCGTGGCCGCGACGGTCGTGGTGTCCGCCGCGCAGGGCGTGACCGCCGCCGGGGCGATCAACGCCGACCTGGTCGCCGAGGACACCGCCCACGCCGTCGCGGCGTACCGGCACGACCTGGCGACCATGTTCGAGCAGGACGCCTGGGAGGACCGCTACCGGTCCCGGCCGGTGATGTGGAGCGGCAACCCCAACCCGCAGCTGGTCGCCGAGGCCGGTGACCTGCCACCCGGGCGGGCCCTGGACGTCGGCTGCGGGGAGGGCGCCGACACGGTGTGGCTGGCCCGCCGGGGTTGGCGGGTCACCGCCGTGGACATCGCCCCCACCGCGGTGGAACGCACCGCCGCGCACGCCGCCGACGCCGGGGTCGCCGACCGGGTCACCGCCCGTCAGGCCGACCTGCGGGTCGAGGCACCCGAGGCGGGCGCCCACGACCTGGTGTCGGCGCAGTTCATGCACCTGCCGTCCGGGCAGTGGCGGGACCTCGTCGCCCGGCTGGCCGACGCGGTGGCCCCCGGTGGCACCCTGCTCCTCGTCGGCCACCACCCCCTCGACCTGCGCACCACGGCCCGGCGGATGCACTTCCCCGACCTGATGTTCACCGCCGAACAGGCCGCCGACCTGCTCGATGCGGCCCGCTGGCAGGTCCGCGTCGCGCAGACCCGGCCCCGCACGGCCGTCGACCCCGACGGCCGGGACGTCACCGTCCACGACGCCGTCCTGGTCGCCCGCCGGCTGCCCTGAGACGTCCCGGCGGCGGGCGGGTAGCCTTCGGCGGTGTGATCGAGGTGAGGTGCCGGTGACGATGCTTGACGAGGTACGCCCCGCCGCCGCCGGCACGTCGCCGCTGCCGCGTCCGCTGCCCCTCGCGGTGGCCGGGCCGCTGGCGGTGGTGGCCGGGGTGGCGCTGCTGCTGGCGTTCCCGCCGTACGGGTGGTGGCCGCTCGCGGCGGTCGGGGTGGCGGCGCTCGCCGCGGCGACACACCGCCGTCGGGCCCGCGCCGGCGCGGCCCTGGGGTTCCTGACCGGGCTGACGCTGTTCGCGCCGCTGCTGGCCTGGACGAACCTGCACACCGGCTATCTGCCGTGGGTGCTGCTGAGTCTGTCGCAGGCCGCCTACCTGGCGTTGCTCGGCGCCGCGTCCGCGTACGCGTCGCCGCTGGCCGACCGGTGGCGGGCGGCGTGGCCGGCGGTGACCGGGCTGTTGTGGGTGGGGCAGGAGGCGCTGCGCGACCGTACCCCGTTCGGCGGGTTCCCGTGGGGGCGGCTGGCGTTCAGCCAGGGCGACTCGCCGCTGCTGCGGCTGGCCGCGCTCGGCGGCGCCCCACTGGTCACCTTCGCCGTCGCGCTCTGCGGTGGGCTGCTGGTGGTGCTGCTGTGGCGGCCGTGGCGACGCCCGCACCCGTCCGCCGTGCTGCCGGCCGTCGGCCTGGTCGCCGTGTTCGTTGCCGCCCTGGCCGCGCCGGTGGGGTTGCGTGGCGGCGGCGAGCAGGTCACCGTGGCGATCGTGCAGGGCAACGTGCCGCGCCTCGGGTTGGACTTCAACGCCCAACGGCAGGCGGTGCTCGACAACCACGTCGAGGCGACCCTGGAGCTGGCCCGTCAGGTCACCGCCGGGCAGGCCCGCCGACCCGACCTGGTGGTGTGGCCGGAGAACTCCAGCGACATCGACCCGCTGCGCGACACCACGGCCGGCGCGCGGATCACCCGGGCCGCCGACGCGATCGGCGCGCCCATCCTCGTCGGGGCGGTGCTGCGCGGCCCCGGCGAGGGGCAGGTGCGCAACGCGGGACTGCTGTGGCGGCCCGGCAGCGGCCCCGACACCGACCAGCTGTACACCAAACGGCATCCGGTGCCGTTCGCCGAGTACGTGCCCATGCGGGACCTGGCGCGGATGGTCAGCAAGCAGGTCGACCGGGTGCGGGCGGACTTCGTGCCCGGTGACACGCCGGGGGTGCTGCGCACCGGCGACGCGGTCCTCGGCGACGTGATCTGCTTCGAGGTCGCCTACGACGGGCTGGTCCGGGACACCGTCACCGGCGGCGCGGAGCTGCTGGTGGTGCAGACCAACAACGCCACCTTCGACGAGTCCGAGGCGTTGCAGCAGATGGCGATGGTCCGGTTGCGGGCCGTCGAGCACGGCCGGGACGCGTTGATGGCCTCCACGGTCGGGGTGTCCGGGTTCGTCTCCCCCGACGGGCGGGTAGACGGGGCGACCGGGTTCAACACCGGCGCGGTGGTGGTCCGGCAGATGCGGCTCGGTGACGGGCTGACCCTGGCCACCCGGCTGGGCGTGTGGCCGGAGGTGGCGCTGCTGGTGGCCGCCGGCCTCGTCCTGGTCGGCGCGGCGGGGCTGCGTCGCCGGCCGGTGCCGCCACCCGGGTAGAACCGCACGACGGCCCGTCCGGGGCCGACGCGACCGGGGGAGGTTCAGGTGGGCGAGCAGACCGGCCGTGCGGCCGGAGGTCCGGAGGTGGGGCGGGTGCTGGTGGTGGTGCCCACCTACAACGAAGCCGACAACCTCGCGGGGATCGTCGACCGGGTCCACCGGCACGCGCCCGCCGTGGACGTGCTGGTCGCCGACGACAACAGCCCCGACGGCACCGGGGCCGTCGCCGACGGTCTGGCCCGTGGCGACAGCCGGGTGCATGTACTGCACCGTGAGGGCAAGGAAGGACTCGGCGCGGCGTACCTGGCGGGATTCGCGTGGGCGCGGCGACGCGGCTACGACGCGGTGGTGGAGATGGACGCCGACGGGTCGCACGCCCCGGAGGACCTGCCGGCGCTGCTGGCCGCCGCCCGCGACGCCGACGTGGTCATCGGGTCCCGGTGGAAACACGGGGCGCGGGTGGTGAACTGGCCGTGGCGGCGGCTGCTGCTGTCCCGGGGCGGGAACTGGTACGCCCGGTGGGCGCTCGGGGTGCCGGTCTCCGACGCGACCGGCGGGTACCGGGTGTACCGGCTGCGGGCCCTCGACGCCGTGGACCTGGACGGGGTGTGTTCGCGGGGCTACTCGTTCCAGGTGGAACTGTCCCGGCTGCTGCACCGGGCGGGGGCGCGGATGGTGGAGGTGCCGATCACGTTCGCCGAGCGGGAACGCGGGTCCAGCAAGATGAGCCCGTGGATCGTGCTGGAGGCGCTGTGGCGGATCACCCTGTGGGGGTTGCAGGACCGGCGGTGGGGACGACGGCGGGCGGTCGCGGGCCGGTGGCCGTGACCGGTGGCCGTGGCATCCTTGACCAGGACAGCGTCGCCGAGGCCGGATGAGGTGTGATGCGCCGGACGTGGAGGTTCGTACCGCTGGGGTTGCTGGCCGGGTTGGTGGCCGAGGTGGCGGTGTTCGTGCTGGTCGGCCGGGCGATCGGGTTCGCCTGGGCGGTGCTGGTGGTGTTCGCCGCGTCGCTGGCGGGTCTGCTGCTGCTGCGCCGGGAGGGCATGCGCGCGTGGCGGGGTTTCCGGGTCAGTGTCGAGTCGCACCAGCCGCCGGGCCGGCAGCTGACCGACGGGCTCGTCGGTCTGGTCGGTGCGTTGCTGCTGGCCGTGCCGGGTCTGGTCAGTGGTGTGGTGGGGGTGGCGTTGCTGGTGCCGCCGCTGCGTCGGCTCGCCGGCGCGGGGGTGCAGCGGGCCACGGAACGGCGGGTGTCGTCGATGGTCGCCGGTGACCTGTTCGGTCCCCGCCGGGTGCGGGTGTACCCGGGGGCGCCGTCGACCGACCCGGGTCCGTCGCCTCAGCGGCCCGCCGACCCGGCCGCCGCGATCGAGGGGGAGATCGTCGAACCGGGCCGGTGAGCCCGTGACGTGCGACGAGCCCCCGGGACGGGTCGTCCCGGGGGCTCGTCGTGGTCGGTGTCAGGCGCGACCGCGGCGGGTGCGGACCTCCTGGAGCCGCTCGGCGAGGATGTCCTCCAGCTCGGTGATCGACCGCCGCTCCAGCAGCATGTCCCAGTGGGTGCGCGGCGGCTTGGCCTTCTTCTGCTCCGGCTCGCTGCCGTCGACCAGCCGGGCGACGCTGCCGTCGAACTTGCACTCCCAGGTCGTCGGGACCTCGGCGTCGACGGCGAACGGCACCTCGAACTGGTGGCCCTTGGCGCAGAGGTACTCGCGGGTCTGACGCGGCGCGAGCTCCGTGTTGCGGTCGGACTCGTAGCTGACCGCGCCCAGACGGCTACCGCGCAGCATACGCTCGCCCATGTTCGACTTCCCCTCGTTGGTGGTGCTGGTCTTCTCGGTGTAACGGCTCGCCGTCGTCGGAGCATTCCCCGGTGACGGCGGGTGACGCGGCCACGCCCGGCGGGCGAGCCTGGCCGGACCCACGCCGGTCACCCGGCGGGCCGCCCCGGCCGGGTGGGAAACGGTGGAGTGTGCTGGCTGTCACCTGTATGGTACCCGGCCCGTTCCGGTGTCCCTTGACGGCGACCGATGCGCGTGCCGACCGGGCCGGTCAGCGTGGTGTCGTCGACGCCAGCCGGGCCAACGCCGTGGCCAGGTCACTGACCTGGTCGGCCAGCTGGGCGGCGCGGGTCGCCGCCGCGTCCCGGTCGGTTTCGGCCGCGCGGAGCCGTACGGTCAGGTCCGCCAGGCGGGCCTCGGCGGTGGCCGCCGCCGCCCGGGCGTCCGCCACCTCGGTGGTGAGTCGGTCGCGGTGGGCTGCCAGGGCGGCGATCTCCTCCCGGGCCTGTTGCGCCGTGGCGGCGCTCTCCGCGCGGGCGGCGTCGGCGTCCACCCGGGCCGCCTCAGCCGACCGGGTCGCGTCGACGGCCTCCCGGCGGGCCTGTTCCGCCTCGGCACGGGCCCGTTCGGCGGCGACGCGGTGCGTGTCGGCGTCGCGGCGGGCGGCGTCCGCGTCGGCCTGCGCCCGGTCGGCGCGGGCGGACGCGTCGGCGGCGTCCGTGGCGGCCCGGCCGGCGTCGGCGCGGGCGGTGTCCCGTTCGGCGGTCAACTCGCCGACCCGACGCCGTTCGGTGTCCCGCTCCGCGCGGACGGTCCGCAGGTCGTGGCGGGCCGCGTCCCGGTCCCGTTCGGCCTGCGTCCGCAGCGCCTCGGCGGCGCTGGCGGTCCGCTGCGCGGCGTCGCGGGCCGCCTCCGCGTCCACCGCCCGGGTGGCGGACCGGGCGGCGTCCTCGGCGTGCCGGGTGGCCTCCGCGCGGGCGGCGTCCCGCTCGGCGACGGCGTCCTGCGCGGCCCGGCGGGCGGCCACCGAGGCGGCGGACGCGTCCTCGGCGGCGCGGCGGGCCTCGTCCCGCTCGGTGTGGGCCTGCGCCACCTGCCCGGCGGCTTCCGCGCGGACCTGGGCGAGCTGCCGTTCCACCCCGACCGGGGACAGTTCGGCGTGCAGCGCCTCGGTCAGGGACTCCACGAGCTGGTCGAGCCGGTCGACGGTCTCCCAGGTCCGCGCCACCTGCCCGGCCAGGCCGGGGGCGTTGCGGTGGCGCATCCGGCTGTTGCGGGACGCCCGCTGGCAGGTGCCGTCGTTGTCGCGGCAGTACCGGAACGGGCGGCCCGCGCCGGCGCGTTGCGGCACGTCCCGCCCGCAGTGCGCGCAGGGACGGGTGTCGACGGGGGTGGCCTGGTCGTCCATCGAGGGCGAAGTCTAGGCCACCGCGCGGCGGTGCCCGGCCGGTGTCCGGGCCGGCGGGGTGGGAACGCCGACCGCCGGTCGGGCATCCTGGTGAAAGGGTGCCGACGACACGGGGAGGTTCCGGCATGACCTACGCGTGGGAGGCCGCGGTCGAGGCGCAGATCCGCGCCGCCGTGGAACGAGGCGAGTTCGACAACCTGCCCGGCGCGGGTCGCCCCATTCCCGGCCGGGACCTGCCGTACGACGAGCATTGGTGGATCAAGGGACTGCTGGAGCGGGAGAAGATTCCCACCGAGGCGCTCCTGCCCACCCCGCTGCTGCTGCGCAAACGCGTCGAGCGGCTGCCCGACGAGGTCCGGGACCTGCCTACCGAGGCGGCGGTGCGGGCGTACGCGCAGGAGTTGAACACGCAGATCGTGGCGTGGCTGCGCACCCCGACCGGGCCCCGGGTGGTGGTCCGGCCGGTCGACGTCGACGCGGTGGTCGGGCAGTGGCGCGCGGCCCGTTCCCGGCCGGTGCCGGCACCCGACGTCCGGGACGCCGGGAAGGCGCCCGACCGGCGCGCGCGACGCCGCCGCTGGTGGTGGCGTACGCCCCGGCCGTAGCCAGCGGACGCGCGGTGACCGCAGGCTTTCACCCGGTTGGGGCACGGCCCCGAACCAGGGGAAGGAACACCTCGTCCACGATCTCGACCAGCACCGCTTCCGGGACGGTGGGCGTTCCCTGGAGGGCGTACAGGTCCAACGTGTCACCGCGCAGCGTCCCGGTGTCCGATCCCGGCAGGCTCGCATCGGCGAGGTGCCCGTACGCGGCGACACCCAGCTAGGACGGTGGACTTGCTGGTCAGCGGTCGGTGAGGAGGCTGTTGATCGCGGCTTCGCGGTCGGCGTCGGTGGGCAGGCTGTACGCCCGGGTGGTTTCGAGACGTGCGTGTCCCATGAGTTCGGCGACCAGGACGATGTCGTGGCCTTCGCGGACCAGGCGGGTGCCGAAGGTGTGGCGCAGGACGTGGCCGCCGGGGAAGACGGCGGCCTCCTCGGCGCAAATGTCGCGGCCCGGGACGAGTCGTTCGCCGCGGACCTGGACCGGTTGGGGCGACCTGTACGGAAGCGGCAGGTGCCCGAGCCGGACGCGGCGGGTGACGGCGTCGTCAACCAGGTGCTCGGCTCGGTGAGCGGCACTGTGGTGCAGGCCCGCGACGTCCACGGTGACATCCGGTTGGGCCCGCCCGCAGCGGCTGACCCCCGCCGGCCGCCCGACCAGCGGGCCTGAGCCACCACCGGCGGGCCTGCGCCACTACCGGCCGGCGGGTTCCGGCGGTGGTGCCAGCAGCGCCTCGATCCGTTCGGCGGCCCGGGTGGCGGTGGTCGTCGGGTCCACGGTGGCGCCGAAACGTCGGCTGCGTTCGGCGTAACGGGCGTCGGTGAGCACCTCGGTGAGCAGCTCGGCGGCCGTCTCGGGAGCCCACCGGGTGGACGGGAGGAAGCGGGCCACCCCGCAGCGCTGCAACCGGGCCCCGGTGTCCGGCTGGTCGAAGCTGTGCGCCAGCACCACCTGCGGCACCCCGGCGGCGAGACAGCGGCCGAGCGTGCCGATGCCGCCGTGGTGGATCACCGCCGCGACCCGGGGCACCAGGTCACGGTAGGGCAGCCGGGGAAACCACCTCACCCCGGCGGGCAGCGGGTCGGGCAGCGCGTCGAGGTGCGGGCTGACCAGGATGACCGGCCGGCCGACGCGCCGGCAGGCGTACAGCGCGGCGGCGTAGAACGGTTCCCAGAGCATCTGCCCGGAGCTGGCGGCGACCAGCACCGGCGGTCCGCTCGGATCGGCCAGGATCCGCTCCACCTCCGGCGGCAGGTCGCCCGACTCGGCGGCGTCGTTAAGCAGGAAGCCGACCGGCTCGACGGCCTCGACCGTCGGCGGGCCGGCCTTGTCGAACCAGCGCGGCCAGAGCCCGAGCTGCCGGTCCGCGCCGCTCATCCAGGCCGCCCAGTCGTCGACCGGAGCCAACCCGAAGTCCGCGCGTACCGCGTCGATGCCGGCGGCCAGCGTGGACCGGTGCAGGTGCACCTGCACCGGCAGCAGCAACTGCTGCGCCGGCGTCATCGCCACCCACACGCTCGGTACGCCGAGCAGCTCGGCGGCGATCAGCGTGGCCAGCCCCGAGGTGTGCCGTCCGACCAGCACCGTCGCGCCTGCCCGGTGGCGGGCCACCGCGGCCTCGACCTCGCGGCGGAGCTGCCCGAAGAGATCGTTGCGCTGGTAGTGACCGAGCAGGTCCGGCAGGCGCGCCGAGCCGACCCGGGCGTCGAGCATGTCCCGGGCGTCGGCCAGGTAGCGGACGTACTCGTCCTCGGTGTCGATCGGTACCAGCTCGATGCCGGCCGCCCGGACGGTCGGCGCGTATCGGGCGTGGGTGGCGATCGTGACGTCGTGGCCGCGCTCGGCCAGCGCCGCGCCGAGGCGCACGAACGACAGCACGTCGCCGTTCGTGCCATGGGTGCTGAGCAGCATGGTCGCCATGGCGCCGGGCTATGCCTCCTCGGCGGCGAGCAGCGCCGCGACCTCGTCGTCGGAGAGCGCTTCCACCTGCGCGATCAGCAGGTCGATGTCGGCGCCGGACACGGGACGAACGTCGTCGATCGCGTGCGCGGCCTGGGCGACGGTGAAGCCCGTGGTGAACAGCAGGTCCATCGGCAGCTCGACGCCGTAGCCGGCGCGTACCCGGGCCATGAACTGGACCACCTGCAACGACTGGCCGCCGAGGGCGAAGAAGCTGTCCCAGACCGAGACCGGTGCCACGCCCAACACCTCGGCCCAGAGCCGGGCAACGGCCAGCTCGGTGGGCGTCCGCGCGTCGGCCGGCCCGGCGGTCGGTCCGGCACCGGGGGGCGGGGGGAGGATCGCCCGGTGCAGTGCCGCGCCGGTGGCCAGCTCACGGGCGATCCGGTCCAGCCGGTCGGCGTGCCCCGCCGCATCCGCCGCCCGGTCCGGTGCGGCCGGTTCGTTCGGCTCGGCCGGCCCGTTCGTCGCGGGTGGGCCGGCCGGCACCGGCTGCTCCGGGGTGTACCGGACCGCCGCCGCGTCGGCCGCACCCATCCGGTGTACGCCCGTAGCCGAATCGGGCGGGCCGGCCACCCGGGTCACGAAGTCCCGGGCCGGCTGGTTGCGCGCGGTCCGGCGGACCGGGACGTCGACCGTGTCGAGCCCCCGCTCCAGGGCCGCCGCGCCGATCGCGGCGAACACCCGGTGCTCCACGCCACGGCCCAGCACCCGGCAGCTGAGCAGCAGGTCGTCGACCCGCAGGGCGGTGCCGTCGACGGTCAGCGACACCAGGCCGACCAGGCCGTACGCGCCGAACCGGTCGGAGACGTCGACCGCCCAGCGCAGCTCGTCGGCGGTGGCGAAGTCGGCGGCGGTGCGCCGTACCGTGCTGGTGTTGAACTGGTTGGTGCGCTGCGTGAGCTGGGCGAGCCGGTCGGCCTGCCCGGACGTCGCCGGGGTCAGGCGCACCTCCAACCGCAGCCCGGCGACGAACTCGGCCAGCCCGGCGGAGCTGGCCCGCAGCTCGCGACGGCGGCTCTCCCGCTGGTACAGCTCGGTACGCAGCCGGTCCTCACCGGTGACCACCGGTCGGTCCAGCGCCCAGACGTGGCGCAGGTAGGACAGTGCCGGGGCGGCCCCCGCCGGCAGGTTGAGCACCAGCACCTCGGGACAGGCTGCGCGCAACTCGGCGCACTCGGCCGGGCTGTCGTCGAGGAAGAGGAAGCTGTCCAGCCCGAGGTCGAGTTCGGCGGCCAGCTCGCGCAGCGTCTCGTGCTTGGGCCGCCAGTCCACCCGCAGGGCGGTGAGCTGGCTCAGCTCCAGCCCCAGCTCGGGGCGGCGCCGGAAGACCTCGCGTACCTCGGCCTCGCTGTTCTTGCTGCTCAGGCAGAGCAGGGCGCCGGCCTCCTGCTGCCGCACCAGCAGCCGGTGCAGCTCCTGGCGGTGCGGGCCGATCCGGATGCCGTCCACCCCGTCCTCGCCGACCACGCCGTCCCAGAGGGTGTTGTCGGCGTCGACCACGATCACCTTCGGGCGAGCCGTGCGCAGTGCGTGCAACCGGCGGACGACGGCGGTGCCGAGCACCGCGTAGCCGGCCGGGGTGTAAGGCACCCGGGCCAGCTCGTCGGCGTAGTCGTCGGCGTGGTGCGGCAGGTCGTACGCCTCGACGGTGTCGGCCGTGGTCAGCACGCCCACACCGGGGATCCGGCGCAGCTCCGCCGCGATCCGCTCCTCGATGGCGGTGAGGAACCCGCCGTCGGCCGGGTCGGCCAGCAGTGCGGGGCTGGCCGGGCAGAGCACCACCAGCAACGGCGCGCTCCGCTGGCGCACGCTGCCGGCGATCGCCTCGACCAGCTCGTCGGCGACGCGTCGGACCGCCGCCCGCCCGTCGGCACCGAGCGTCGCCCGGAGGTGCCCGGAGGGCGTCGGGTCGGGGCTCGGCGGGGCGTCGGCGGCCGAGGGTGGTGCCGGTTCGGCCGGCCGGTCGCGGGCCCAGTCCTGCGGCCGGACCAGCACGACATTGGCCCCGGGGCCGGTCCGCACCAGCGGGCCGTGCGGATCGAGCAGGTGTTGCAGCACCTGCCCGTACGGTGCGACGACCAGGTCGTGCGGCAGGCCCAGCTCGGCGGTCCAGTAGCTGAAGGTGGGGGCGAGCGGATCCGCGACGAAGGTGGCGGTGACCACCACCGGATAGTCGGCGCTGTGGTTTGCCATCGCTGCCCCGTACCCCACGTCGCGGTAAGTCGATCTTCATGTTGGTGCGAATCCACCGTAGGAACGTGCCGAGCGTACTGTCAATACTCTTAACAGTTGTCCTGTGGGGTTGGTCCGGTGATGGTCGGCGGCCTTTCGTCGCGCGTCGTCACCACACAGTGGACATTGCCGGGCCCGGCCCGGCCGAATGAAGTCGATCTCGGGGGATCGCCCGATCCCGACCCTGACTGTTAGGACAGTCCACTTAACTGTAAGGACTACTTACTTATTGTCGTGCCGCTCACTAGCGTGACTGCCAGCGCGCACGGACAGGGTCGCCCGTCGGCGGCTACCGGACCACCACCCAGGGCGCGTACGCAGACGAGGGGCCCAGATGCTGACCCACCCGGCGCACGCCCGCCACACCCTGATCGAGGTCGCGGACCTGCACCAGGACCCGCTGCCCCCGCCGGTACGCGCACACGTCCGGCCGCTGCGCGCGGTCCTCGACTGGGCCCGCGACTACCTGTGCCGCCCGCACCCCGAACTCGGCCGAACCGGCAACGTCTGCCCGTACGCGCAGGGGTCGCTGGACCGCAACGCGTTCTATCTCACCGTGGCGCCGGGCCGGGCACACCCGGCGGACGAGCTGGACCGACTGCTGATCCACCACCGGGACTGGCTGCTCGATCTCAGCCGGCACCGTGGCGGTGCCGCCCAGTTCACCACGATCCTGATCGTCTTCCCGGACCTGGCCGCCGCCGACGTGCCCGAGGTCGTCGACCTCACCCAGGAGCGGCTCAAGGCGCGCTTCGTCGTGCACGGTCTGATGCTCGGCGAGTTCCACGCCGGTCCGCCGGCCAAGGGCGGGCTGTGGAATCCGGACTTCGCCGCGCTGCGCTGCCCGGTACCGCTGCTGGCCATCCGGCACATGGTGCCGACAGACATCTTCTTCCTGCGCGACGATCCGGACAACGTCCGGGCCTACCTCGCCCGCTTCGCCGGCCAGATCCCGCCGCACCTGCGCGAGACGGTGCGCCGCGCCGTCGACCAGCTCGGGCTGGCACCGGCCCCCGTCGGCGGTGCCGGTGCGCACTGACCCCCCGACGACGGTGCCGCAGCTGCTCGCGGCGCGGGCCGACGACGATCCGGACCGGGTCGCGATGCTCGTCGACGGGGTCGGCACGCTGACCTTCGGGCAGTGGCGGGCCGGGGCCGATGCGGGCGCGCACGACCTGCGGGGCCGGGGGGTACGCCGGGGTGACCGGATCGGGCTGGTCTTCGGCGGGGCGGACTGGCTCGACTACGCGGTCGCCTACGCGGCGGTCACCACGGCCGGCGCGGTCGCCGTACCGATCTCGGACCGGACCGGACCCGTGGCGGCCGACCTGCTCGCCAGGTGCGGCGCGACCGGGGTGCTGCACGGCCGGGCCGGTCCGCCGCCCGACACCGGACGCGCGCCCACCACCGGCCGGCCGCCGGCCGGCTCCTGGTGGACGGCGGCGGCCGGTGACCTCGGGCGCGGCGGTGGGCGTGGCCCGGTCGACGTCGAGGTGCGCCCTGGCGACCTCGCCCAGATCGTGCACACCTCGGGCACCACCGGCGCCCCCAGGGGGGTGGCCGCCAGTCATGCGAACCTGACCTTCGGCGCGACACCGCGACCGCGCCGCCGGGCACTGGCCCACTCCCGCCACTTCGTGCACGCCTTCCCGATCGGCACCAACGCCGCCCAGACCATGCTGCTGCAGGCGTTGACCGCCCGCCCGGCCGCCGTCGTCGCCGCACGCTTCGACGCCGAGGAGTTCGCCGCGCTGATCGCCCGACACCGGGCCGGCACGGTCTTCGTGGTGCCCTCGATGGCGATCGAGCTGCTGCGCGCCGGGGCACACCGGCGGCACGACCTCGGCGACGTGCTGCTGGTCGCCTCGACCGGCGCGGCGCTGCCGCCGGCCGTCGCCCGGGATCTCACGGCCGCGCTGCCCGGGGCCACGGTGGTCAACAACTACACGTCGACGGAGGCCGCCCCGGCGCACACCACGGTGGTCTACGACCCGGACCGGCCCACCGCGCTCGGCCGACCGGCCGCCGGCGCCCAGCTGAGGATCACCGACGCGGACGGGGCGCCGCTGCCGCCGGGCGTGACCGGTGAGGTGTGGCTACGGGCGGAGACCGAGTCCCGCACGTACTTCGGCGACCCGGCCGCCAGCGCCACGGTCTTCCGGGACGGCTGGGTCCGGATGGGCGACCTCGGCCACCTCGACGCCGACGGCTACCTGCACCTGGTGGACCGGGAGGGGGACACCGTCAAGACCGGCGCCTTCAAGGTCTCCACCCTGCACGTCGAGTCGGTCCTGTTCGACCACCCGGACGTCGCCGACGCCGCCGTGGTCGGCCTGCCGCACGCCACGCTCGGTGCGATGGTGGCGGCTGCCGTGGTGCCCCGCCGACCGCTCCCGTTCGACGCGCTGCGGGCCCACCTGACCGACCGGCTCGCCCCGTACGAGCGCCCGCTGCGCCTGGTCCTGGTCGACGCGCTGCCCCGCAACGACGGCGGGAAGGTGGTCCGGGCCGCGCTGCGCGAGCTGTTCACCGACCTGCCGGACACCGTGGCCGGCCCGCCGGCGACAACGGCCGAGATCCGGCTCGCCGCGCTCTGGAACCGGGTGCTCGGCGGGCCGGCGGTCGGCCGGCACGACGACTTCTTCGCCCTCGGCGGGGACTCGCTACGGGCCGCCCAGATCGCCACGCTGGCCGCCGCCGAGTTCGGCGTGGACGTGCCCGCCTCGGTGGTCTTCGACCGGCCGGTGCTGGCCGCCCAGGCCGACTGGCTCGCCAGCGCCGCCCGCCCGGCCTCCACCGCCAGTGCCACGTCCGTCTCCACCGCCACGGTCACGGCGACGGCCGCCCCGACCGCAGCCGTGACCGTGGCGGCACCGGAGCCGGCGACCGCTGCGGTCGTACCGGACGGCTGCGTCGCGCCGGACGCCCACGACGTGACGGTGGCCCTCACCGCCCAGCAGGAGAACTTCCTGGCCTGGATGTACGCCACCGAGGAGCCCCGCGACCCGGGGCCGATCAGCGTCGCGATCCGGATCACCGACCGGTTCGACCCGGCTCTGCTCCGCGAGGCGCTCGGCGTCCTGGTGGCCCGGCACGAGGCGCTGCGGACGGTCTTCCGGCTCGTCGACGGCTCGCCCCGGGCGTACCTGCTGCCGGACTGCCCACCGGCGGTGACGGTCAGCACCGCGACCGACGCCCGGGAGGCCGCCGACCTGGTCCGCGCCGACCGGGAGCTGCGGTTCGGGCTGGCGCACGGGCCTCTGGTCCGGGCGATCGTGGTCCGGCTCGGCGTGGACGACCACGTCCTCGGGCTCGCCGTGCACCACCTGGTCTTCGACGGCTGGTCGATGGGGGTGCTGCTGCGCGAACTCGGCCTGGTCTACTCGGCGTTGCGTACCCACCGGCCGGCCACCCTGCCAGCGCTGCCGGTGTCGCACCCCGAGGCGGTGCGCTGGACCCGGGCCCAGTGGCCCCGGACCCGCCGCTACTGGCGGGACCGGCTGGCCGGAGCACCGACCGTCGTCGAGCCGTTTCCCGGCCGCCGGCACGCGGTACGGCTGCGCAGCGACTCGCGGGAGTTCCGGATCGACCCGGCGCCGGCCGGCCGGCTGCGCTCCCTGGCGACGCAGCGGGGCGCGAGCACGTTCATGCTGGTCGCGGCGGCCTGGGCGGCCGTACTCAGCGGCTGGAGCGGGGCGCGTGACCTCGTCGTCATGTCCCCGGTCCCGGGGCGCAGCCGGCCGGAGTTCGAGGCCCTGGTCGGCTGCCTGGTGCAGTCGCTGCCGCTGCGGATCGACACCGGCGGCGATCCGCCCTTCACCGACCTGCTCGAGCGGGTACGCGGCACCGCGCTCGACGCGGTGGACCACCAGTACTATCCGTTCGCCGAGTTCTACGCCCGCTTCCCGGCCGCCGCCTGGCTCCGGTTCGAGAGCTGGGGCGGCGACCCGCACTTTCCCGGCCTGATCTCCGAGGGCTTCCCGTTGCCCCGGGCACTGGACGCCGACTGGCCCACCCCGGACGGACGGCCTGATCTCGGCGTACCGGAACTGGCCGTGGTGGAACAGCCGGACGGATCGCTGACCGGCTGGCTGCTCTGGAACTCCTACGCCTTCGACCCGATCACCCCGCGCCGGCTCGCCGACGCCCTGCTGCACCTGCTGCACGCGCTGCCCGACGGCGCCGGCGCCCCGATCTCCGACCTGGTCGACCCGGACCGGGCGACCCGATCCCCGCAGCGTCCCGGTGCCGGCCGCCCGGTGCCCGAAACGGAGGCAGTGTGACCACGGTGGAGTCGTCCCGGCTCGGGCCGGCCTCGACCGCCCAGCACGGCCTGTGGTTCACCGAGCGGATCGGCCACGCCCGGTCCGCCTACCACATGCCACTGCCGGTACGCCTGCTCGGCGCACTCGACGTCGCCGCGCTGGCCGACGCCTGTGCCGCCGTCGTCGCCCGGCATCCGGCCCTCGGGTACGCCTTCGACGACACCGACGGGGAACTGTCGCTGGTCGCCGCCCCGCCACCCCGGCTGACCCGACGGTCGGTGACCCCCGGGGAACTGCCCGCCGCCGTCCGCGCCGAGACGCTGCTCCCGTTCGACCCCCGACACGGCCCACTGGTCAGGTTCACCCTGTTCACCGTGGCACCGGCCGAGCACCTGCTGCTGATCGTCGCCCACCACCTGGTCTTCGACGGCGAGTCCAAGGACCTGCTGCTGCGCGACCTGGGTGCGCAGTACGGCGCCCGGGTCGCCGGGAGCGCCCCGCCCGGCGGGGCACCGGTGCCGTACGCCGCGCACGTCGCCGAGGAGGAGGCCCGGATCGCCGCCGGCGTGGCGGCCGCCCGGGCCTTCTGGGCCACCCGGTGGCGGGAGCCCGATCCGGTGGTGCTGCCCGGACTGCGCCGGCCCCAGGACGGCGTACGGGCCGGCGAGGTCGTCGGGTTCGACCTGCCCGAGCCGCACCGGCTGGCCCTGGCCCGGTACGCCGACGCTAGTGGACACACCCGGTTCGAAGTGCTGCTCGCCGCCGTGTACGCCCTGCTGTGCCGCTATGGCAACGGCACCCCGACGGTGGCGGTGGACCTCGGTACGCGTACCGGGGCGACCCGCGACACCGTCGGGCTGTTCGTCAACGAACTGCCGGTGGCCGTGCACCCGGATCCGGACCGTCCCTTCGCCGCCCTGGCCGCCGCCACCCGCGCCGAGTTGGGGGACACGTACCCGGTCCGGGCGGTGCCGCTGGCCCGGGCCGTGTCGGGGCTGCGCCCCCGGGCCGCGCTGGCGCCGGTGTCGGTCAGCTACCGGCGCCGCACCGGGCCCGAGCCGGTCTTCGCCGGGCTGCGCGCCGAGGTCGACTGGGCCGGCTTCCACCACGCCGCCCGCAACGACCTGCACGTGCAGGTGGTCGACGGTCGGGACCGGACCACGGTGCGCCTGCAGTACGGCGTCGACACGATCGACCCCGACAGCGTCGGCCGGATCGCCGGGCACCTGGTCACGCTGCTGGGCGCGGCGACCGCCGAACCGGACACGCCGGTCGGCGCGCTGGCGCTGCTCGGCGAGGAGGAACGTCGGCTGGTACGTACCGGCTGGGAGTCACCGGTCGGCGTCGGAGCGGCGCCGCCGGCCGGTACGGTCCCGGAGCTGGTCAGCGCGTGGGCCGCCGCCACGCCGGACGCACCAGCCGTCGTCGCCGGTGACCGGGTGACGACGTACGCCGAGTTGGACCGGGCCGCTGCCACCCTCGCCGACCGGTTACGGGCCGTCGGTGCCCGACCCGGGGTGCGGGTGGCGGTCCGGCTGCGTCGGTCGCCGGCCCTGCTGGTCGGTCTGCTGGCGGTGCTGCGCACCGGTGCCGCGTACGTGCCGCTCGACGTGGACCATCCAGCGGCCCGACGGGCGTTCGTGCTCGACGACACCACTCCCACGGTGCTGCTGGTCGAGGCCGGCACCCCGGACGAGGCGTCCACGCACCGCCCGAGGATGCTCTCCGTCGACGACCCGGCCACCACCGACCCGGCCACCACCGGGTCGGGCCCGCCGGCCCGGGGGCCGGTGCCGACCGGGCCGGAGCCGGACGACGTGGCGTACGTGGTGCACACCTCGGGCTCCACCGGCCGGCCGAAGGGCGTCGAGGTCACCCACCGGTCCCTGCGGTACCTGCTGGACGCCCTGCGTACCACTCTCGACAGCGGCCCGACCCACGGCTGGCTGGCGCTGGCGTCGGCGTCGTTCGACATGTCCAAACCAGAGCTGTTCCTGCCCCTGGTCACCGGCGGCCGGATCGTGCTCGCCGCCGAGGACGACACCCGCGACGGCGCCGCCCTGCTCGGACTGGTCCGCCGGCACCGGGTCAGCCACGTGCACGCCACCCCGTCGACGTGGCGGCTGCTGCTCGACGCCGGCTTCGCCGACCGTACCGTGGTCGGCCTCTGCGGCGCGGAACCACTGCCGCTCGCCCTGGCCCGTGAACTGCGGCCCCGGGTGCGCCGGCTGTGGAACCTCTACGGCCCGACCGAGGCCACCGTCTGGGCCAGCGCGGCGGAACTGCCCGAGCCGGTCGACGCGGTCACCATCGGCCGGCCGCTGCCCGGCACCCGCATCCACCTGCTGGACTCCCGGGGGCGGCCGGTGCCGATCGGCGTACCGGGCGAGATCCACATCGGCGGGCCCGGGGTGGCTCTCGGTTACCTCGACCGACCCGCGCTGACCGCGCGCAGCTTCCTGCCCGACCCGTACGGCCCACCCGGCTCGCGTCTCTACCGCACCGGCGACCAGGGGCGGCTCGGCCCGGACGGCCGGCTGGAGTACCTCGGGCGACTCGACCGGCAGGTGAAGATCCGGGGGTACCGGGTCGAGCCCGGCGAGATCGAGGCGGCGCTGGACGGGCACCCGGACGTCCGCCGCTGCGCGGTCGAGCTGCGCGACGACGGCACGGGGCCGCGCCTGGTCGCCTACGTCGAGTTCCGGACCGGCCGGCAGCCCCCCGCCGCCGACCTCCGGCGCCACCTGCGCGCGACGCTGCCCGGGTGGATGGTGCCGGAGCTGGTGGTGCCGCTGGCCGTGCTGCCGACCACGCCGAACGGCAAGCTCGACCGGTCCGCGCTGCCCGCCCCGGACCCCGTCGCCACCGCCACCGACGCCACCGCCGACGCCGACGGGGCGGACGCCATCGTCGCCGGCATCGTCGGGATCTGGCGACAGGTGCTGCGGATCGACCGGTTCGGCCCGCACGACGACCTCTTCGACGACCTGGGCGGCCACTCGCTGAGCGTCACCCAGATCGCCGCCCGGATGCGCCGCCAGCTCGGCATCGACCTGCCGCTGCACGTCTTCTTCGACACCCCGACGATCGCCGGCGTCCTCGCCGCCGTCGTCGGCGGTGCCGGCGTCCGGCGACCCGGCGAGCGCGGGAGCGAGCGGCGCCGATGACTGACCACGACGATCTTCGAGGAGTCCGTCCCATGCCGACCACCACCAACCCGGCGGGCGCGGACCGGCCCGGCCACGGCGGCGTGGCCGCCCTGTCACCGCAGCACCAGGAACTGCTGGCCCGGCGGCTGGCCCAGCTCGGCCTGGCGCCCACCGCCGCGCCGGCCGTTCCCCGGGTGCCGCGTACCGGCGGCGAGCAGATCTTCGCGTGCTCCTCCGGCCAGCAACGGATGTGGCTGGCTACCCAGTTCGACCCGGCCGACCCGTCGTTCCACGTCGCCATGTCCCAGCGGCTCACCGGTGAGCTCGACGTCGGCGCGCTCCGCGCCGCCCTGGCCGACCTGGTCGCCCGGCACGAGATCCTGCGCACCGGCTACGTCGGCGTCGACGGCGAGCCCCGACAGGTCCTCCGGCCGACCGGCGAGGTGCCGGTGATCGAGGTCGACCTGCGGCACCTGCCGGCGGCTGACCGCGAGGACCGGGCCCGGGACCTCGCCCGCGAGGCGTTCGCGGTGCCGTTCGACCTGGCCGCCGGTCCGGTGCTGCGGGCGTCGCTGTTCCGGCTCGCCGACGACGAGCACGTGCTGCTGGCGACCAGCCACCACATCGCCATCGACGGCTGGTCGATCGGCAACGCGCTGCGGGAACTCGCCGCGCTCTACGCGTGGCGCCTCGCCGGTGGCACCGGAGCACCGCCGCTGCCCGACCTGCCGGTGCAGTACGCCGACTACGCCGAATGGCAGCACCGGGGCATCGCCGACGGCGCGCTGGAGCCGGGGCTGGCGTACTGGCGCACCCACCTGGCGGCGCCCCGGGCCGACGCGCACCTGCCGATCGCCCGCCGGCACGCCGGCCCGGCCCGGGCCGGTGGCGCCAAGCGGCACCTGCGGATCGGCCCGGACCTCGTCGAGGGGCTGCGGGCGGCGGCCGGCGGCACCCGGGGCACCACCCCGTTCGTCACCCTGCTCTCCGCGTTCACGGCATTGCTGGCCCGCTACACCGGGCAGCGCGACGTCACCGTCGGCACCCTGGTGGCCGCCCGCACCCACGTGGAGCTGGAGCCCCTGATCGGCTACTTCGCCAACCCGATCGCGATGCGGACCGACCTCGATCCGGACCTGACCTTCGCCGAGGCGGCCGGCCGGGTACGGCGCACCGTCATCGACGGCTTCGCCCACCAGAACGTGCCGTTCGACCTGGTCGTGCAGGAGGTGGCGCCGCGCCGCGACGCCGACCGGCACCCGTTCTTCCAGAGCGCGGTGATCCTGCACAACTTCACCGAGGGCGGCCCGTCGGCCTGGCCAGGGCTGTCGGTGAGCTGGTGGGACAGCCAGCTCGACGACATGCTCTTCGACCTGACCCTGGTCGGGGTGCCGCAGGCCGACGGCGGACTGGAGCTGACGTTCTCGTACCGCACCGAGGTCTTCGACGACGCCGACATCGGCCGGTTCGCCGGGCACTTCCGGCAGTTGCTGACCGCAGTGGTCGCCGCGCCCGGACAGCGCCTCGGCGACGTGGCACTGCTCACCCCGGACGAGCGGCACCGGGCCCTGGTCGACTGGCAGGGGCCGACCGCCACGCCGCTGGCCGGGAGCTTCCCCGAGCTGTTCGCGCACGCCTGCGCGACCACGCCGGACGCGATCGCGGTCAGCGACGACGCCGACCGGCTGACGTACCGGGAGCTGGCCGCCAGCGCCGACCGGCTCGCCGCGCTGCTGCGCGAGCGCGGGGTCCGGCCGGAGACACCTGTCGGGATCTGCCTGGACCGGTCGGTGTCGATGCTGGTCGCGGTCCTCGGTGTGTGGCGGGCCGGCGGGGCGTACGTGCCGCTGGACCCGGCGTTCCCCCCGGATCGGCTGCGGCTGATGGTCGACGACGCGGGCGTCACGGTGCTGGTGACGCAGCGGTCCGTGCGGAACCGGCTGCCGCAGCTCTGCGCCGGTCCGGGCGTGGTGTGCCTGGACGACGAGCGGCAGCGGCTGCGGGCACCCGCCCCGGCGGCCGGCGACCCCGGGGCGCCGCCACCGGTCCGGCCACCGCACGCCGGTCAGCTTGCGTACGTCATCTACACCTCCGGCTCGACGGGGCGACCCAAGGGGGTCGAGGTCACCCACGGCGCGGTCGCCAACCTGCTGCTGTCGTTCCGCCGCTCGCTCGGGCTCACCGACGCCGACCGGCTGCTCGCGGTCACCACCCTGTCGTTCGACATCTCCGTGCTGGAGCTGCTGCTGCCGCTGATCTGCGGGGCCCGGGTGCTGGTCGCCACCGCCGCCGAGGTCGCAGACGGTACGGCGCTGCGCGGGCGGGCCGAGGCGGACCGGGCGACAGTGCTCCAGGCCACCCCGGCGACCTGGCGGCTGCTGCTCTCCGCCGGTGGCGTACCGGCCGGGATCCGGCACCGGCTCTGCGGCGGTGAGGCGTTCTCCCGCGACCTGGTGCGGGAGCTGGCCGGGGGGCGGCTCTGGAACGTCTACGGCCCGACCGAGACGACGGTGTGGTCGGCGGCCGGCGTCGTCGACCCTGGCGACGGGCCGGTGGCGATCGGACCGCCGATCGACAACACCCGGATCCTGCTGCTCGACGGCCGGGGCCAGCCGGTACCGGTCGGCGTCGCCGGCGAGGTCCACATCGGCGGGCTCGGGCTGGCCCGGGGCTACCACCGGCGACCCGCACTGAACGCGCAGCGGTTCGTGCCCGACCCGTTCGGCGACACCCCGGGCGGCCGGCTCTACGCCACCGGCGACCTGGCCCGCTACCTGCCGGACGGGCGGCTGGAGTTCCTCGGCCGGGGCGACCAGCAGGTCAAGGTGCGCGGCTTCCGGGTCGAACTCGGCGAGATCGAGGAGGCACTGCGGGCCGAGGAGCGGGTTCGTGACGCCGCCGTCACCGCCTGGCACGGTGCCGGCGACGGCGACGCCCGACTCGTCGCCTACGTGGTCGGCACGGAGTCCGGCACCGACCCCGCCGGGCTCTGGGCGGCGATCCAACCCGGGCTGGCCCGGCGGCTGCCCGGCTACATGGTGCCGGCGACCCTGGTGGTGCTCGACGCGCTGCCGCTCACCCCGAACGGCAAGGTGAACCGGCAGGCGTTGCCGGCACCGGACTGGGGCGCGACCGACGCCACCGCGTACGTCGCGCCCCGTGACCCGGTCGAGGAGGCGATCGTCGGGATCTGGGAGGAGGTGCTCGACGTACGCCCGATCGGGGTGGACGCCGACTTCTTCGCCCTCGGCGGGCACTCGCTGCTCGCCGAACGGGTGCTGGCCCGGGTCCGGGCGTACTTCCAGCTGGAGGCGCCGACCCGGGCGCTGTTCGAGGCGCCGACGGTCGCCGGGCTGGCCGCCGCGCTGACCGGACTGGAACCGGTACCCGGGCAGGTCGCCGCGGTAGCCGAACTGCGGGCGCAGATCGCGTCGATGTCGCCCGAGGCGGTCGAGACGATGCTGGCCCAGGAGGGCGCCCGGTGACCGCCTCGGCCGACCAGCTCCTCGCCGTCCTGCTGGCCCGGCGCGGCATCGAGGTCACCGGTACGCAGACGATCCGGCCCGGCGACCGCGCCGGCGACCTGCCGCTCTCCCCGGCCCAGCAGCGGATCTGGTTCCTCGACCGGCTCGGGGTCGGCGACTCGGCGTACGTGATGGGTAGCGCCCACCGGCTCACCGGGGCGCTCGACGCGACCGCCCTCGCCGCCGCGCTGCGACTGCTCGTGCGCCGGCACGAACCGTTGCGGACGTCGTTCGCCGAGCGGGCCGGCCATCCGGTGCAGGTGATCCTGCCGGCCGACGATCCCAGGACGGCCGTGCCGCTGCCCCTCGTCGACCTGGCGGAGACGCCCGCCGCGACCCGGCAGACCCGGCTGGACCGGCTGGCCCGGTACGAGCTGACCCGTCCCTTCGACCTCGGCCGGGCGCCGCTGGTCCGGGCCACCCTGGTCCGGCTCGCCGCCGACGACCACGTCCTGCTGCTCGCCTTCCACCACGTCGTCTGCGACGACGTCTCGGCCCGGCTGCTGCTCGCCGAGCTGATCAGCGGGTACGCCACACTCGTCGCCGGCCGGCAGCCGGCGTCCGAGGCGCCGCCGGTGCAGTACGCCGACTACGTACGCTGGCTTGGCGAGCGCGATCCGGCGGCACTGGCGGCGCAGGAGGCGTACTGGCGCGACCACCTGACCGGTGCGCCGGGTCAGCTCGACCTGCCCACCGACCGGCCCCGACCGGCGCGGCCCCGGTCCCCGGCCGGCACCCGGCCGTTCCGGCTCCCCGGGCGGCTGACCTCGGCGATCGAGGAGCTGCGCCGCCGCGAGGACTGCACCACGTTCACCGTGCTGCTGGCCGCGTTCACGATCCTGCTGGCCCGGCACAGTGGCCAGGAGGACGTGGTCGTCGGCGTACCGGCGAGCACCAGGTCGCTGCCCGAACTCGAGTCGATGGTCGGCATGTTCGTCAACACCCTGGCGCTGCGCACCGACCTGAGCGGCGATCCGAGCCTGCGCGACGTGCTGCGCCGGGTCCGGCGGACCAGCCTCGGTGGGCTCGGGCACCGGGACGTACCGCTCGAGCGGGTCGCCGAACTGGTCCGGCCGGCCCGGGGAGCCGGCCGGCAGCCGCTGTTCCAGGTGATGTTCGTGCTCAACGGCACCGACTCCGGCCCCGACCCGACGGCCGGCCCGCCGGTCGCGACCGGCGGGCTGACCGTGACGGCGGCCGGACTCGACGGCGGGACGGCCCGGTTCGACCTGACCCTGGTGGTGGTCGAGCGCGCCGGACAGCTCGCCGGCCAGCTGGACTACGACGCCGAGCTGTTCGACCCGGCGACCGCCGCACGGCTGGTGGCACACCTGGAGCTGGCGGTGGCCGCGCTGGCGTACACCCCGGAGCTGCCGCTTCGCGACCTCGCCCTGCACACCCCCGCCGACCGGGCCCGGCTGCACGCCGGCCTGCGGCCGGTGACCGGCGTGGCATCCGCCGGCGTCGACGCCCCCGGCTACGTCGACGCCCCCGGCTACGTCGACGACCTGGTGGCGGCGCAGGCCGCCCGGACACCACGGGCGCCCGCCGTCGTCGGCGACGGGCAGGTGCTGACCTACGGCGAACTCGACCGGCGAGTCGACCGGCTGGCGCGGCGACTGCGCACGGCCGGCGTCGGCCGCGAGGCGCCGGTCGGGATGGCCCTGCGGGCCGGCCCGGACGGAATCGTCGCGCTGCTGGCCGTCATCCGGGCCGGCGGCGCCTACCTGCCGCTCGACCCTGGCCACCCGGTCGACCGGGTCGGCGCGCTGCTCGCCGACGCGGGCGCGACGATCCTGGTCACCGACGCGACCGGGCGCGACCTGCTCGCCGGCCTACCGGTCACCGTCGTCGACGTCGCCGACCCGGCCGACACCGCCGTCCCGACCCCGGCCGACGCCACGGTGTCGCGGGCCCGCCGGCCAGACCAGCTCGCGTACGTCGTCTACACCTCCGGCTCGACCGGCCGGCCCAAGGGCGTCATGGTGACCCACCGGACGCTGACCGCCCTGGCCACCTCCTTCCGTGACCGGCACGGTTTCGGCCCCGGGCAGCGGATCCTGATGATCCCGCCGCTGACCTTCGACGCGTCGGTCGGCGACGTGTTCCCCGCCCTGATCAGCGGCGCGGCGCTGGTGGTGCACCCCGACCCGGCCGCCCTCACCGGACCGGCGTTGGTCGACCTCTGCCGGGTCGAGGGCATCACCGCCGTGGACGCACCGGCGGCGCTCTGGCAGCGCTGGGTCGACGACCTCGACGGCCACCGGCTCCCCGCCGACCTGCCGCTGACCGTGATGATGGTCGGCGGTGAGCGGGTGTCCGCCGACAAGCTCGCCGCCTGGCACCGGCTGACCGGTGGCCGGACCGCCTTCTACAACCACTACGGCCCCACCGAGGCGACGGTCTGCGCGACCGTGTTCCGGTCCGCGCCCGCCGACGAGGCCGAATCCGCCACCGCCACCGACGCCGCCGGGCCGGACTCCGGCGACGCCCCCGCCGATGGGTACGCGGCCGGCGGGCACCTGCCGATCGGCCGGCCGCTGCCGCACGTGCGGGCGTACGTGCTGGACCGGTGGATGCGGCCGGTGCCGTACGGCGCCGCCGGTGAGCTCTACCTCGGCGACGACTGCCTGGCCCGTGGCTACCTCGGTCGCCCGGACCTGACCGCCGCCGCGTTCGTACCCGACCCGTTCTCGGCGGCGCCCGGCGCCCGGCTCTACCGCACCGGAGACCTGGCCCGGGTCGGTCCGGACGGGCAGCTGGAGTTCCTCGGCCGGGTCGACCGGCAACTGAAGATCCGGGGGCACCGCATCGAGCCGGCCGAGATCGAGGCGGTGCTCGACGGGCACCCCGGCGTCGCCCGGTCGGTGGTGGTGGCCCGGGGGCAGCGGCTCGCCGCGTTCGTCGTGCCCCGTCAGGTGGCGCCGACCGCCGACGAGCTGCGCGCCCACCTCCGCTCCCAGCTGCCCGAGTACCTGGTGCCGGCCACCGTCGTGGCGCTGGCGGAACTGCCGCTGACCGCGCACGGCAAGGTCGACCCGGACCGGCTACCCGCCGACACCCCGGACGAGGAGCGCCCCTTCACCGCCCCCGCCACGGCGACCGAGGTCGCGGTGGCTCGGATCTGGTCGCAGGCGCTGGACCGCGAGCGGGTCGGCGTCGACGACGGGTTCTTCGACCTGGGCGGTCACTCACTGCTGGCCGCTCCGGTGCTCAGCGAGGTCAACCGGCACTTCGGCACCCGGCTGCCGCTGCGTTCGCTGTTCGACGCCCCCGCGCTGGCCGCCTTCGCCGCGCTGGTCGACGCCGCCCTGCCCGACGCCCCTGCGCCCGATTCGGTACCCGCCGCTGCCGTCGGCGCCCACCGCAGGCCGGACCTGCGCGCCGAGGCCGTACCCCCCGACGACGTGGCGCCGCTCGGGACGTACGTGCCGGTGGCCGACCCGGCCGGGGTGCTGCTGACCGGAGCGACCGGCTTCCTCGGCGCGTACCTGCTCGACGACGCCCTGCGGCACACCACCGCCGACGTGTACTGCCTGGTCCGGGCCAGCTCGGAGGGCGCGGCGACGGCCCGGATCGAGGAGAACCTGCGCCGGTACGGGCGCTGGCGGCCGGGGTACCCCGCCCGAATCGTGCCGGTCGTCGGTGATCTCGCCGAGCCTCGACTGGGACTCGGCCAGCGGGCGTTCGACGCGCTCGCCGACCGGGTCGACGTGGTGCTGCACAACGGGGGCAGCGTCCACTTCGTCCAGCCGTATGAGCGGCTGCGGCCGGCCAACGTGTCCGGGACTGTCGAGGTGCTCCGGCTGGCGTCGCGCGGCCGGCCCAAGGCTGTGCACCACGTGTCGACGCTCGGCGTCTACCTGTGCCCGGCGTACGCCTCGCGGACCGTCACCGAGGCGCTGCCGCCGGACGAGCCCGAGGGCCTGCACGGCGGCTACAACGAGAGCAAGTGGGTCGCCGACCGGCTGGTGCGGACCGCCCGGGAGCGCGGCCTGCCGGTGTCGGTGCACCGGCCGGCCCGGGTGACCGGGGACAGCCGCACCGGCACCGGCAACACCGACGACTACTTCAGCCGCCTACTGCGTACCTTCGCCGAGACCGGCGCGGTACCGGCACTGGACCACGTCGAGGACATGGCACCTGTCGACGTGGTGGCCGCCGCCATCGGCCGGCTGTCGCGGCGCCCCGACGCGCTCGCCGTCGACCGGCACTACTTCCGGCCGGGGCTGTCCTACCCGCAGATGGCCGAGGTGCTGGGCGGGCTCGGCATCCCGGTCCGACTGCTGCCGTACCGGGACTGGCGGGCCGGTGTGCTGCGTGCCGGCCCGTCGGTCGCACTCGGGCCGTTCGTGCCGACGCTGGCCGAGGAGGACGGGCCCCGCGAGCATCCGTACTTCGACTGCGCCCACACCGAACGGGCGACCGACGCGGCCGGGGTTCCCACCCCGCCGCCCGCGGCGACCCTGCTGCGGCGCTACCTGAGCGCCCTGCGCCTGGGCAGGGAGGCAACCGGTAGCGCGTGACCGGGTAGGCGTCGCCCGGCCCGGGGCGGCGGGTGCCGGGCGACGCCCGCCGGCCGGTTCCGCCGCCGGTTCCGCCTCAGGTCGTAGGCCCTGCGCCAGATGGCGTGGCGACGCCGCTCCCGCAGGCTTGCCAGAGGCCCCGGGCGACGCCGCACGGATCTGCTCCGGACACCCGAGCGGCCTGGAAGGCAGCAGACGATGATCCGCGACGACCTGTCCCGTTGTTCGTCGCGCCCAGTCAACCGGTCTTCGTCACCAGCATCGCCCTCGGCGCGCTGCGGGCGTTCCTCCTCGACGGCGCCGAACGCCTACGCTGCGGCGGCGCCGAGGTCGTCTTCGTCACCGGCTCCGAGATCAGCCTCTTCACCCACGGTTTCCTGCCCGGTGACAACCTGGCCGCGCGGCTCGCCGTGCTCCGGGACCCCGCTCGGCTGCGTGCCGTGGTCCCCGCCGTCCGCGCCGGAGTCGCCTCCTTCCTCGCCGACGTGGACTTCCGGGATCAAGTTGCGCGCGCAGACCTCCCAACCGGAGCCGTACGGCGAGCTTCGGTGTCGTCACGGTTCTCGGCCCTGACCGGACCGGTACGACGCACCCGGGACTGCCGTGGGAACCGAAGGCCGCCTTCCACGCCCTCGCCGAGTACGGCCGCATCCGAAGGGCCAGCCGGTCGTGAGCGGGACCAGGTGCAGAGCCTCGTCCGAAGACCCCATCACGCCAGGAGCGCGCGCCAACGGTCGGCCGACTCCACCCCGTCCAGGCTGACCCGCTCCAGGAATGCCCCCGCCCTGGCCAGCCGCTGCCCCACAGGGCTGCCGGGCCCGGCCGTCCCCGCCGCGGCCATCGCGGCCCGCGCCGCCTCGAGTGTCTGCCGTGCGCCGAGCACGACGGAGTGGTACCAGGCCTCGTCGTCGATCACGTAGACGTCACGACGCCGCTGCGGATCGCGCTCGCGCCGGACATACCCATGCTGGACCAGGTAGTTCACGGCCACGGAGACGGAGGCCGGGCTGACCCGCAGCCTGCGGGTCAGTTCGGCTGCGGTGCGTCTGCCGTCCTCGGACAGCAACAGGTCGACGTGCACGCGCGCGGTCATCCTCGGCAGCCCCGTCCGGACCGCCAGCTCGATGATCTCCTCTCCCGTCGTGTCACCCGGAGGTCCGGCCGCGCACGGGGGCGCCGGTGTGCCACGCCGCGCCCGCTGGGCCGTCAACCGATGCGCCTGCTGGGGCTGGTAGCCGCCGGGGCCACCGTTGCGTCCGACCTCCCGACTGATCGTCGAGGTCGGCCGGTCGAGTCGCCTCGCGATCTCGGCGTAGGAGAGCCCGCCGGCGAGTCCGGCCGCGATGAACTGGCGGTCCTGCTGGGTCAACCGTCCTCCTGGCATGCCGCCAGCATTGCCTTCGTTGCCATTCAGTGCAACGCCGCATTGCATTAGAGCACAGCGTCATTGCATCAATTTTCCGCCGTTCACCTGGGCTGATACTCATTGCTGATTGACGCTCTTTCTGAATGCAACGTAGCGTTCAAGTACCGTCAAACGTGGTTCCGTGAGATGAGGAATGGCCATGGGTAAATCCCTGTACGCCGTAACGACGATGCCGACGGCGCGTCAACCCGGCTGCCCCTTCGACCCGCCGGCAGAGCTGGTCGAGGCCCGCCGGCACGGCCCCATCAGCCGATACACCTTCCCCGGCGGAAGACCCGGCTGGCTGATCACGGGATACGACCTGGTCAGATCGGTCCTGGCCGACTCGCGGTTCAGCTCACGCAAGGAGCTCATGCGCCACCCGACCATCGACTACGGAGACATCGAGGTCCCCCCGGCGCCGCCCGGCGAGTTCCTCCTCATGGACGAGCCCCAACACAGCCGCTATCGAAAACCGCTGATGGGCAAGTTCACCGTACGGCGGATGCGACTGCTCACCGAACGCGTCGAGCAGATCACCGTCGACCACCTGGACGCCATGGAGAAGGCCGGGCCGCCGACGGACCTGGTGACCGCGTTCGCCAAACCCATCCCCGCCATCATGATCTGTGAGCTGCTGGGGGTGCCGTACCAGGACCGGGGGGCCTTCCAGGAGCAGGTCGACTCGTTCATGAACGGGGAGACGAGCGACGAGGACCTGATAGCGGCCTACACGGCGACCCAGGACTACCTCGCGGAGCTGGTGGCCGCCAAACGCGCCAACCCCACCGACGACGTGCTCAGCGACCTCACCGACAGCGACCTGACCGACGAGGAGCTGACGGGAATCGCCCTGATCCTGCTGGCGGCCGGGCTCGACACCACCGCGAACATGCTGGCCCTCGGCACCTTCGCGCTGCTGCGCAACCCGGAGCAGCTGGCCGCGCTGCGCGCCGATCCCACGCTCGCCGACCGGGCCGTGGAGGAACTGCTGCGCTACCTCAGTGTCGCCAAGACGTTCATGCGGACGGCGCTCGAGGACGTCGAGGTGGGCGGCCAGACCATCAGGGCCGGCGCGCCGGTGATCCTGTCCTACCACACCGCCAACCGCGACGCCGAGCGCTTCGCCGATCCCCACGTGCTCGACCTGCGCAGGCAGAACGGCGGGCATCTCGCCTTCGGCCACGGCATTCACCAGTGCCTGGGTCAGCAGCTGGCGCGCGTCGAGATGACGGTCGCGTTTCCCGCGCTGGTCAACCGCTTCCCCACGCTGCGCCTGGCCGTACCGCCGGAAGGGGTTGCCCTGCGCCCGGAGACCGCGGACATCTACGGGGTGAAGAGCCTCCCGGTCACCTGGGATGCGTGACCAATGAGGATCACCGTGGACGCCGGGCGCTGCGTCGGCTCCGGAATGTGTGTGTTGACGGCCGGCGAGGTGTTCGACCAGCGTCAGGACGACGGAAAGGCGATCGTCCTGCGACCCGAGCCGCCCGCCGATGCGCGGGACTCGGTTCGCGAGGCCGTCGACCGGTGCCCTGTCGCGGCGATCGTCCTGTCGACCGACCGCCGACTCCCGCACTGAGGCCGGGGACACCCAGGTCTCGAAAAGAGAACTCACCCATTCGCCTCAGGCGACAAAGTGCGTGGAAATCCCCCACTCCCTGCCACTCTTAACATATAGCGCATCGGGGGTCTTGCGGCAAGACCCGGGTCGTGCCGCAGAATCCTCGGCCGAGGCCAACGCTGACGAGAAGTCACGGATTCACGACGTACGTGCGCGTTGACGTACCGCGTACGGCAGCTGGCCGGAGCAATGGGGGATTTCATGATCGACGTGATCGTCGCCGGCGGCGGACCGACCGGCTTGATGCTGGCGAGCGAGTTACGGCTGCACGGCGTGCACGTGCTCGTGCTGGAGAAGGAGGCGGAGCCGACCAAGGTGGTCCGCGCGCTCGGTCTGCACGTGCGCAGCATCGAGGTGCTGGACCAGCGCGGTCTGCTGGAGCGGTTCCTCGCGCACGGCCGGCAGCACCCGGTCGGTGGCTTCTTCGCCGGCATCGCCAAGTCCTCACCCGACCGGCTGGACACCGCGCACCCGTACGTCCTCGGCATCCCGCAGCCCACCACCGATCGCCTGCTGACCGAGCACGCCGTCGACGTCGGCGTCGAGATCCGGCGCGGCTGCGCGCTGGTGGGGCTGAGCCAGGACGACGACGGGGTGACCGCCGAGCTGGCCGACGGCACACACTTGCGCTCGCGTTACCTCGTCGGCTGCGACGGCGGCCGCAGCACGGTACGCAAGCTGCTCGGTGTCGGCTTCCCCGGCGAGCCCAGCACGGTCGACACGCTGCTCGGCGAGATGGAGGTGACCGAGGATCCGGCAACCGTTGCCGCCGTCGTCGCGGAAGTCCGCAAGACCCACCTGCGGTTCGGCGTCGGGCCCCTCGGGAACGGGGTGAACCGCGTCGTCGTACCCGCCCAGGGGGTGGCCGAGGACCGCTCGGTCCCGCCGACCCTCGAGGAGTTCAAGCAGCAGCTGCGGTTGTTCGCCGGCACCGACTTCGGTGTGCACTCACCGCGCTGGCTGTCCCGCTTCGGCGATGCCACCCGACTGGCCGAGCGTTACCGGGTCGGCCGGGTACTGCTGGCCGGCGACGCGGCGCACGTCCACCCGCCGACCGGGGGGCAGGGCCTCAACCTCGGTATCCAGGACGCGTTCAACCTCGGCTGGAAACTGGCCGCCGAGGTCAACGGCTGGGCACCGGAGGGGCTGCTGGACAGCTACCACACCGAACGGCACCCGGTGGCCGCCGACGTGCTGGTCAACACCCGCGCGCAGATGGCGCTGATGTCCACCGAGCCGGGCGCCCAGGCAGTGCGCCGGCTGGTGTCGGAACTGATGGACTTCGAGGACGTGAACCGGTACCTGGTCAAGAAGATCACCGCGATCGGGATCCGCTACGACGTCGGTGAGGGCCACGAGCTGCTCGGTCGGCGGATGCGGGACGTCCGGCTGGGACGGGGACGCCTCTACGAACTGATGCGCGGCGGCCGTGGACTGCTGCTCGACCACACCGGCCGGCTCTCGGCGGCGGGCTGGGCGGATCGGGTCGACCACGTCGTCGACGACAGCGACGAACCGGACGTGCCCGCCGTGCTGCTGCGGCCGGACGGTCACGTGGTGTGGGTCGGCGACGACCAGCAGGATCTGCTCGACCAGCTACCCACGTGGTTCGGCGCCTCCCACGGTTGAGCGCGTAGTTCCCCCTGAATTGCCCCGAGGCTCGGACGTCGGGTGTGGCGCCGTCGGGGCGAGTTGGGGACGAGCCACGGGACGCGACGCTGCGGTCTGGTCATCGGCCCGGTTGAATCCACAGTAGAGGCGGGCCCGTTCCGTATGAACCGTCCGGATCTTGTAGAGGCAGGCAGGCAAGAACCCGCCAGCGTCTGAGCCTTGCGGATGTTGGACTGACCCACCTCGTACCACACCGGTCGCCGGGGCGCGACGCGGCCACCCACCTTCACCGAGCAGGCCCGTCGCGCCCAACTGGTCGAGGTGACCACCCAGCTGATCGCCGCACACGGGTACACGGGCTGTTCACTGCAACGCATCGCCGAGGCGGCCGGCATCACCAAGGCGGCGGTCATCTACCACATCGCCACCAAACAGGCGGTGATCCGCGCCGCCTACGACACGGTCGTCTCCGGGCTGACCGAGCACGTCGGCGCGCTGATCGCCGAGGCAGAGACGCCGGCAGGCCGGGTGGAGACGTGCGTGGACTCGTCGGATACCTGGACGATCACCCCGACCACGTCCGGGTGATCGTCGAGGCGCTCGACGACGACCACGCCACCGGCGTCACCGACCGGCCCGGCTCGCCCGAACGCAGGCGTCCCCCTGGCGGACCTGGTGTCGGCCGCCACGGCAGCCGGGATGTACCGGGCCGACCTGGACGCCCGTACCACGGCGATCATGCTCGGTGGCGCGATCGACGCCGTGGTCGCGGAGTCCCTCACCGACCCTTCCTACGACCTGCGAGTCGCGGCGGACGCCGTCGTCGACATGCTGCACCGGGCACCGCGGCGGACGTGACCGCACTGGCCGGTGCCCGGCCCCGGCCACCTCGCCGCGGCCGGCGGTCCACCGGCCACCCGCAGCCGGACGGGAAATGACCGTGCCGTGACGCGTTGGCGCTGCTAACGTCGCCGTCGTGGCACGAGGTATCTGGTCGCAGAAGGTCCGCACCGCCCGCTGACGGCGGCGCCTCCTCTCTGTCGAACGCGCTCGCCGTCCCGGTTCCCGCCGGGCGGCCGCCTGACGCTGCCCGGCTCCCCTGCGAGCTGCGGAGCACCGTTGAACCTCATCCCGAATCCCGAATCCCTGCCCCTCGACGCGGGTGGTAGCGCCCACCTGCGCGCCGTCGGCGTCACCGTCGTCCGCGGCTCCCGGCGTGTCCTGAACGACGTCTCGGTCACCGTCTCCGCCCGGTCACGGGTCGCCGTCGTCGGCGAGAACGGCCGGGGCAAGACGACGTTGCTGCACGTTCTCGCCGGCCTCGCCTCGCCCGACGAGGGCATTGTGCACCGCGCCGGCACGATCGGTCTGGCCCGCCAGGAACTGACCGTCCGCGACGGTCAGACCGTCGGCACCCTGACCTCCGACGCGCTGGCCGCGTCGCTCGCGGCCCTCGCCGCGCTCGACGAGGCGGTCACCGCGGTGACCGCCGGCGGTCCCACTGCCGACGACCGCTACGCCGCCGCGCTGGACGCCGCCATCCGGCTCGACGCATGGGACGCCGAGCGTCGTGTCGATGTCGCCCTGAAGGCCCTCGGCGCCTGCCCGGACCGGGACCGCCCGTTGGCGACGCTGTCGGTCGGGCAGCGCTACCGGGTACGGCTGGCGTGCCTGCTCGGCGCGCGGCACGACGTGCTGCTGCTCGACGAGCCGACCAACCACCTCGACGCCGGCGGGCTGGACTTCCTGACCCGCAGGTTGTGCGAGCACGACGGTGGCCTCGCCGTCGTCAGCCACGACCGGGCACTGCTGCGTGACGTCACCGACCGGTTCCTGGATCTCGACCCGACCCGTGACGGTAGACCGCGTCTCCATGCCGGCGGCTACGACGCCTGGCAGGACGCCCGGCGCCGCGAGCGTGAACGCTGGCAGCAGGAGTACGAGGAGCAGCAGACCGAGCAGCGGCGGCTGCGGGACGCGGTGTCCCGGGCCCGGGACCGGCTCTCCACCGGCTGGCGGCCGGACAAAGGGACCGGTAAGCACCAGCGCCAGTCCCGCGCGCCGGGCGTCGTGCAGGCGCTGCACCGCCAGCAGGAGGCCCTGGCGGCGCACCGGATCGACGTACCGGAACCGCCGCCGACGTTGCGCTGGCCCGACCTGCGCGTCCGGCCGGGTACGCCACAGGTACGCGCCCACGGTGTCGCCGTCGACGGGCGGCTGGCCGGTCCGGTCGACCTCACCCTCGACGGCGGTGACCGGCTGCTCGTCACCGGAGCGAACGGTGCCGGCAAGTCGACGCTGCTCGCGGTGCTGGCCGGTGCGCTCCCACCCACGGACGGACGCGTCTGGACGGCGACGGACGCCCGGGTCGCCCTGATCAGTCAGGAGACGAGCGAGCAGGATTCCGGCCGCACCGCCCGCGAGGTGTACGCACGCCATGTGGGGCAGCTGGTGGCGTGCGGGGCGCTGCGTGACACCGACGTTGTCCCGCTCGGGTCGCTCGGCCTGCTGGATTCCGAGGCGTCACGCACGCCGGTCGGGCGGCTGTCCCAGGGGCAGCAGCGGCGCCTCGACCTGGCGTTGGCGCTGGCCGGACGGCCGGGACTGATCCTGCTCGACGAGCCCACCAACCACCTGTCGTCGGCTCTGGTCGACGAGCTGACCGGCGCGATACGCGCGACGAGCGCCGCCGTGGTGGTGGCCACCCACGACCGGCAACTGCTACGCGACCTTGCCGACTGGCCGCGCATGGAGATCGAGGGCCGGTAGGGGAGGAGGACAGGTGACGACCACGAGGCTCTGAACCGTCGGCCGGGAAAGGGGAGCTGTTGAAGATCAGCATGCGGAGTCGGCAAGCCCGTAGGTGCAGCAGCGGGTCCGGGCGAGCTTCGAGCGCCAGGGGCTGATGCGTCATCTCGGTGCGCGCTTGGCGTACGTCGCGCCGGGACGGGTGCACATCGTGCTGCCGGCCCGGCCGGAGGTGACCCAGCAGCACGGCTGACGCTGTTCCCCGCTGACACCGACGTCCTCACCGTGGAGTACAAGATCAATCTGCTCGCCCCGGCCGTAGGGGACCAGATCGGAGCTGTCGGCACGGTGCTGAAGGCCGGCAGAACGCTGACCGTGTGTCGGCTGGAGGTGTTCGGTATCCAGGGCCGGGACCGGTCCCTCGTGGCGACCGGCCAGCCGCGTCCAGCCAGGGTCCGGCCGGTGACATTCTGTGGGTGGTTCCGGCGCGGGCGGTGTCGTGCCCGGCCAGTCCCGTGACGCCGTCATGATCACGACTGCCACGGGCCACCACTGTCCGCATGCGGTAGTAGCGGCCCTCGTTCCTTCAGCGCCGGTCGTCTGACCGGAGGAAGACGTGTCCGGCGACGCTGGCGTTCTGGGCGTGCGTCAAGGCTGGTAGCCCGTCCTGTCGGCGTCGGTGATCTCGCGCACCACCCGAGCCGGCGACCCGACGGCGACCACGTTTGCCGGGATCGCGCGTGTGACCACGCTGCCCGAGCCGATGATCGTGTTCGCGCCGATGGTCACGCCCTGGTTGACATCCGCGCTTGCGCAAGCCGACGAACACGGCGCGGGCGTCACCCCCGACGCCTACGAGTGATCGTCCTGAGCACCCGCAAACCGGCCCGCGTGCGGGAAGCGGCCTCGGCGTCCCCTGAACGAACAGGATCGGATTGCAGCATTACCGGTAATGATAATCCAATAATTGCCCGGGGCAAAAGGTGCGTATCGACCACGCACCATAATGTCAGTTAAGGTGCGTAAAGCTTTGCCGTGGTGTAGCAGGGGTCGATCCGCCATCCCGCAGGGACGAGACGCCGCCCCGGATCGTCGTACGTGGTGGTCTGTCGACCAGGGTGATGCGACGGGCCGACAGGCAAAGGCTTCGCGGGGGCGATCGAATGGAGTCCGGTCGGAGCGTCGTCAGGCCGTCAGGGGCTGGGCGCGACTCCTTGACCGGGCGGAGTTCGGCGAGTCGGATGGAATCGTGCGCTGGCCTTCCGACCGGTTGTCCGGCGGCCCCGCGATCTGGAGAACTCGATCGAGTCCGATGATTGTGGGGTTAGGGGGATCACAATCTCTGCGCGCGTTCTCCCGCCTAGGTTCATTCCCGGACATGCGGGAGTGAATCTGTGCGGACATCTGAGGGAGTGGATCTGTGCGGACCGAGTTGGAGCCTGAGGTCGCGACCGCCGACAAGCGATCGGTACGGTACGCGCTGTTGATCTCGCTGGCGGGTGGGATCGGCTATCTGCCGTTCGCTCTGACCATCCCGATCCTGCCCGGCTACGTCACGGGCCAGCTGCAAGGGGGTCCGGCGGACGTCGGCGCGGTCGTCGGCGGTTACGCCCTGGCCGCGCTGCTGTTCCGCCCGGTGTCGGGCATGCTGATGAACCGCCTCGGCGCCCGGGCCCTGGCCATCGGCGGTACGGTGCTGACCGCGCTCGCCACCGTCTGCTATCCGCTAGCTGGTTCGATCGCCCAGCTCATCGGCCTGCGCCTGCTGGTGGGCGTCGGCATGGGCGTGATGCTGACCGCGACCGGGATATGGCCGGTGCAGCTGGTCGCCAAGGATCGGCAGAGCTGGGCGTTGGGACTGGGCGGCACCGTCAACTACGTGGCCATCGGCCTGGGCGCTCCACTGGGCACGATGATCGAACAAGTGGTGGGCCCGGCCACCACGTTCGTGATCTCCGGGCTGGTCGCCCTGCTGGTCATCCCCATCGCCCTGTGCATACCCGAGGTGCGCTTCTCGCGTACGACGGAGCGGACCGGCATCGAGCAGGGCCGGGCACTGCTCGGCACCGTGCTGCCCAGCATCGCGCTGATCTTCACCGCTTTCGGCTTCGCTGCCGTCTCCAGCTTCGCGGTCGCGAAGTTCGACGCCCTGGGTATCGCCGGGGGAGCAGCCGTGGTCACCGCGTATTCCCTGACCGTGGTGCTGTTACGGATAGCGGGCACCTGGATCCGGTGGGAAGCCACGCGACCGGTGGCGCTCGCCGGCCTGTTCCTCGTCGAGGCTCTGGGGGTCGCGCTCCTCGGGGTGTCGGACGGCCTGGCTGTGGGTGTGGTCGGCGGTGTGCTCATCGGTGTGGGCATGTGGCAGATCTACCCCGTGCTGGGGCTGTTCGTGGTGCGCTCGGTCAGTGAACGGCAGCGGGCCACGGCGCTGTCGACGTTCGGGGCCTGCTTCACCGTGGGCCTGGCCGCCGGCAGTGGCTCCCTCGGGCTGGTCGCCCAGGCTGCCGGATACCAGGTGATGTTCCTCGTCTGCGCAGCCTGCATCGGTCTGGGACTGCTGGTGGCCGTGGCCGCGGCCCGCGTTGCCCGGATCGGCTGACCAATCCCGGTGACGGGATGATTGGGTCCGGCCCCCGACGTCACCGGTCGGCTTCGCTGAGCCGCCGGACGAACTCGACGAACTGCGCCGCGGTCGAATGACCGTAGAACTGCCTCAGTGACACCTTGGGCAGGTTTCGTGCCCGCATCTCGGCGAGAACCCGGACGACCAGCAACGAGTTTCCGCCCAGGGTGAAGAAGTTGTCCTGCAGGCCCACCCGGGTGTTCAGCAGCTTGCTCCAGATGCTCAGGATGTCATCGGCGACGCCGTTGGAGGTGGGCTCCTGGACGTCGGGTGCGCCGGCCGGCCCGGTACGTGGGTCGGGCAGCCTGGAGACGTCCGGCTTTCCGTTGATCGTCAGCGGAATCTCGGTGACCTCGGTGATCGTCGTGGGTGTCATGTAGTCGGGAAGTGTCGCCTTGGCATGTGCGAGCACCTGTGCGGGGTCCGCGGCTGCGTCGAGGACGACGTAGGCGTCGATTCGGCTGGTCGCCGGATCGTCCGGCTGGTCCCGGTTGACCACGACGGCTGCGGCGGTGACCTGGGGTGCACCCAGCAGCACCGTGCGGATCTCGTCCAGTTCGATGCGATGCCCGCGCACCTTGACCTGGTTGTCGAGTCGACCAAGGTGGTCAAGGCGGCCGTCGGGGTGCAGTCTCCCCTTGTCGCCGCTGCGATAGATCCGTTCCCCGGTCAGCTCGTCGAGGACGAACCGCTGCGCGGTCAGCTCCTGCTGGCCGAGGTAATGGCTGGCCACCCCCGCGCCGCCCACGTAGATCTCACCCGCGGGACCGGGCGGAAGGACCCGCCCCCGTTCGTCCCGGATGGACACCCACCAACCCGGCAGCGGACGGCCGACCGATCGTGAGCCCGCCACGACCTCCCGGGGGGTCACCGTCTGGGCGGTCACGTGCACGGTGGTCTCGGTGATGCCGAACATGTTGACCACCCGGCAGTCGGTGGCCGGGTGCCGGGCGAACCAGGGGGCCAGCATGCGCACGTCGAGTGGTTCGCCACCAAAGATGATCAATCGAAGGGCCAGGTCCCCTCGGACGCGGTGGTCGTGGTGGACGAGTGGCGCGAACGCTGACGGCGTCTGGTTCAGCACCGTGACGCGTTGCTCGGCCAGCAGGGCGTAGAACTCCTCGGTGTCGCGGGTGGTCCAGTAGGGCACGACGACGAGGCGGCCGCCGGTGAGCAGGCAGCCCCAGATCTCCCATACGGAGAAATCGAAGGCGCTGGAATGGAACAGCGTCCAGGTGTCGTCCCGACCAAGGGCGAAGTCCTCGGCGGTGGCCCACAACAGTGCCAGCACGTTGCGATGTGGCACGACCACGCCCTTGGGCGTGCCGGTGGAACCGGACGTGTAGATCACGTAGGCGGGGTCGTCATCTCCGTCGGATGGTCGTGCACCGGCCATCGCCTGGTCCGCTCCGAGTTCCGTCAGCGCGGAGGGGGTCAGCAGCCGGGTCCCGGGAACCGGGGGGAACTCCGGTGCGGACGTGATGATGACGGGCATCCCCGCGTCCTGCGCGGTGAAGCGCAGGCGCTGCGCCGGATAGCGCGGATCCATCGGCACGTACGCACAGCCCGCCTTGAGCACGCCGAGCAGGGTGACCACCAGATCGGCGTCCCGTTCCAGGCAGACACCGATCCGGCTGCCCGGTGCGATGTCCAGGGCACGCAGGCCCGCTGCCACCGCGTCCGCCCGGCCGTCCAGTTGTCGGTAGGTCAGCCGCTCACCGCCGGCCAGCAACGCCACGGCTTCCGGCTGCTTGGCGACCACGTCCTCGAAGGCGCGATCGATCCGCCCGCGCACGTGCGGAGCGTCACCCGCTCCGCCCGCCCGGAGGAGCGTGGCCTGTTCGGCGCGCGGCGACAGTTCCAGCCCGGACAGTGGCCGGTCCGCTGGGCCGTCCGCCAGCTGCCCGGCCAGATGAGCCACGTGAGCGCAGAACCGCTGTGCGATGGAGGCGTCCACGATGCCCTGGTCGAATCGGCAGATCGCGCGTGACGAGCCCCGATCCAGCTGTGCTGGACGCACTGCTGCGGATGCGCGGCGAGGCGCTGGGCGCGCTGGAGCACCAGGCCGTCCAGTTCGATGACGTGATCACCCGGTTGAATCCGGTCCGGCGGTTCGGACACACCCCCTACGTGAACGTCACGCTGAACATGAACCTGCTGGACGGCCACGCCGCTGTGCTGGGTGGGACGCGGCTGACGCTGGTGTTGAACGACTCGCTGCGCAGCGAGAACGCCAAGTTCGGCCTGACGGTGACCATGGCGCAACGCGACGGCCGTCTGATCGGACTGGTGGCCTATCGCGGAGATCAGCTCAGCGGCGGACATGCCCGGGAACTGGCCGACGAGCTTGCCGGCCTGCTGGCCCGGTTTCCCGACGCCCTGGGTGAGCCGGTCATGCGGCCGTGCTGAGCCGACACGCGCGCGGAGATGAGGCAGACCGGCCGTGGGCTGGCTCGGTTGTGGTGTAGGGCCCGCCAGCGGCCGGTCGGAGCACGTCGGCGCCCTGGTCCGGCGGCGGATGCCCACCATCCGATGCTCGGCGCGGTGGCATACCCACCCGGCCGCCGGACCTTGTGGAGATCACCTCAGTGCTGTCCCGGCAGCTCGGTGATGGGGTGTCCGACGACGTTGTGCGGCTGGTATGGCTCTTCGAGATAGTTGATCTCTTCGTCGTCGAGCTCCACGTCCAGCGCGGCGATGGCGTCATGGAGATGGCGCATCTTGGTGACGCCGACGATGGGGGAGGTGACCGCTGGCTTGGCGAGCAGCCACGCGAGCGCGAGCTGTGCCATCGGCAGTCCCCGTTTGGCGGCTAGTTGTCCGAGCCGGCCGACGATCTCGCGATCGGTGTCGTGGTAGAGGGTCTGCCGAACTCGTCCGTTTCGCTGCGGGCGCTGACGCTGTCCCATTCCCTGGCGAGTCGTCCCCTGGCCAGCGGGCTCCAGGGGATGACGCCGACACCCTGGTCGGCGCAGAGGGGCAGCATTTCCCGCTCTTCTTCGCGGTAGATCAGGTTGTAGTGGTTCTGCATGGTGGTGAAAGGGGTCCAGCCGTTTCGCTCGGCGACGTGCTGGGCTTTGGCGAACTGCCAGGCCCACATCGATGACGCGCCGATGTGCAGTGCCTTGCCCGCCTTCACCACGTCGTGCAGCGCCTGCATGGTGACCTCGATCGGCGTTGCCGGGTCCCACCGGTGGATCTGATAAAGGTCGACGTAGTCGGTGCCGAGCCTGCGCAGACTGTTGTCGATCTCGGCCATGATCGCCTTGCGGGACAGTCCTACGCCGTTGGGTCCGGGGCGCGTCCGCCCGTTGACCTTGGTCGCCAGCACGATCTCTTCGCGGTGGCCGTATTCGCGGAGTATCTGCCGACGATCTGCTCGCTGCTCCCAGCGGAGTAGACGTTGGCGGTGTCCAGAAAGCTCACTCCGGACTCCAGAGCGTGCAGCAGCACCGGCCGTGACTGGTCGAGGTCCAGGGTCCAGCGGTGAACGCCCTGACCCGGTGCGCCGAAACTCAGGGCACCCAGGCAAATCCGCGAAACGTCTAGGCCGGTCGAGCCCAGCTTGACGTACTTCAAGATTTTCCTCCTCGGTCGAATCAGTGCCGGAGCGACAAACACCTCATATTGGCAAGGGTGCATACTTCCTCGCAAGTGTTGGCGGAATAAAATCGAGTAAATGGGAAGTGCGGGTGCCGCGGAAGTCAATGCAGATTGACTCTGGCTGATCTTTTGTGGTCTGCGCTGATCTGCTCGTTCGCGGCTGGTGACAGGATCCTCGTCGGCGCCCCTACGGCGCGGCCGGCTCCGCCCGCCCGGGCGCCACTATCCGCGTCCGTGCGCGACGCGGGCCTGGGCGACCTCGTCGGCCTGCCGTTGCCGCCAGCGGCGTTGGGCTTCCCGGTTGCACTCGCGGCACACCCGGCGGTACGTGCCGGTGGCCGGGTCGACCTCCCGCTCGTGCCCGTTGCGGCACCGCGGTGGGCGGACCCGGTCCCGGCAGTTCTCCGCGTGGGTGACCTGACGCAGGTGGGTGGGCTCGATGCAGTCCGCGACACCACAGGTGTGGTCGACCTCGAGGGCCGGGTCGTAGTCGCCGACGAACACGGCGTACGCGGCGATGTGCGCCCAGGCCCGGCCGGCGACCTTCTGGTGAACGCCACGCCGGGTGCCGTAGCCGCGGACGACGAGGCAGCCGGTGTCGGCCCGGACGGAGCGGGCGAGGAGGTACTCGCGCAGACTGTCCGGAGTGAAGTGACGGGACAGGCCGTTGACGCGGGAGAGCATGCGTCCACGCTACGGTCCGGCACCGACCGCCCGCGTCGGTCCCGACGGGCGGCGGTGTCCCTATCAACCGCCGGCCGTACGGAGCCGGTGGGTCCGCAGGAGGGAGCCCTGATCGTGGAACAGCGTCTGCCCGGCGGGAACGCCGGTGGAGCGGTGCGGATCGGTGACACGGTACGTCGCGCCCCGGGGCCATGGACACCGGCGGTGCACGCCCTGCTCCGCCACCTGGAGGCGGTCGGCTTCACCGGGGCCCCACGGGCGATCGGCGTCGACGAGCAGGGCCGGGAGGTGCTGACGTACCTTCCCGGCGAGGTGGTGGGGGACCGCCGGCCGTGGCCGTCCTGGGTACACGGGCAGGATGCGCTGCGTCAGGTCGCCGGTTGGCTGCGGGACTTCCACGCGGCGGTCGCCGACTTCGTTCCGCCGCCGGACGCCGTCTGGCGGGAGGGTGGCCGGTGGCGTCCGGGGTTGGTCGTCGGGCACAACGACGCCGCGCCGTACAACGCGGCGTGGTCCGGTGGACGGCTGGTCGGGTTCTTCGACTGGGACTTCGCGGGGCCCGTCACCGTCGAGTGGGACCTGGCGTTCACCGCGTTCGCCTGGGTGCCGCTGCACGCCCGGCACGTGGCGACGGCGGAGGGTTTCACCGCGTTCGCGGACCGGCCGGCCCGGCTGCGGCTCTTCCTCGACGCGTACGGCTGGGACGGGCCGCTCGACCGCTTCCTGGCGGTCGTCCGGGAACGCGTGACCGCGTCGGCGGACGGCATCCGGCGCAACGCGGCAGCGGGCGACCCCGCCTTCCAGGCGATGGTCGCGCACGGGGTCGACGCGACGCTGGACACGGCGGTCCGTGAGCTGGCCGACTTTCCGCTGTCCTGAGCACGGGGCCGACGCGGTTCAGGTCGCGACGACGTCGGCGACGACGCAGGCGATGTTGTCCGGTGCGCCACGGGTATGGGCGAGGTCGATCAACCGTCGCACGGTCCGCTCCGGGGTGTCGGGGTCCTGCAGCGCGGCGTGCAGGGCCGCCTGGTCCACCACGGCGGACAGGCCGTCGGAGCAGAGCAGGTAGCGGTCGCCGGGCAGGGCGGTACGCAGGGCCAGGTCCGCCTCGACGTCGTGTCCGGCGCCGAGGGCGCGGACCAGCAGTGCCCGCCGGGGGTGCGTCGCTGCCGCGTCCGGGCCGAGCCGGCCCTGGTCGACCTGGGTCTGCACCCAGGTGTGGTCCTGGGTGAGGCGGAACAGGTCCCCGCCGCGCAGCAGGTACGCCCGGGTGTCGCCGACGTGCACCACGGCCAGCCGGGATCCGTGGCGCAGCAGCGCGGTCAGGGTGGTGACCGGCTGGTGGTCGGCGGTTCCCGCGTCCCGGACGAGGCGGTGCGCGTCGGCGACCGCCCCGGCGAGCAGGGTCAGCAGGTCGGCGGCGGGCGCGTCGGTCAGCTCCAGCGGTTTGAGGGCGTCGATGGCGGCGGCGCTGGCCGCGGCGCCGCCGGGGCCGCGCATGCCGTCGGCGACGGCGAGCAGCCGGTCACCGGCGTACGCGGCGTCCTCGTTGCTGTCCCGTACGGCGCCGGGGTCGCATCCGGCGGCGCAGCGGACGGCGATGGTGGGCGTCGGGTCGGACATGGTGGTGCCCCTTCCGGAGAGGTCCTGGACGAGGAGGGCAGCCAGTCGGGCGCGGGTGGCCGTGTCGGCGGTGACCTGCCGCCAGTACGCGGTGACGGCCTCGGCCGCCGCGCTGCCGTCGAGTCCGCACACGGTGCGGATGTCGGCCAGCGGCATGCCGATGCGCCGTAACCGGGCGATGAGCCGGGCCCGGTCGAGTTGCGCCGGATCGTAGAGCCGGTAGCCGGACTCGGCGTGCACCGCCGCCGGTGGCAGCAGGCCCAGTTCGTCGTACAGGCGTAACGCCTTCTGCGTCAGCCGTGCCGCCCGGGCGAACGCCCCGATGGTCAGCAGCCCCACGTCGCCATCCTCCTCGGGCCGGTCCGGGTGACCGGCACGGACCAGCCTGGGGTCTGACCGAGGGGGAGGGTCAACGCCCCGGTGGGTGGCCACGGCGGACGGGCGGCGTGGTGGCCGGTCCGACTTGACGACCGCGCGGGGGCGCGCTATCAAAGAGGGGAAGTTGAGTCACCCGGACTCAACTCGGAACCTTCGGCCAGGAGAACCGAGGAGGCACACCATGCTCATGCGTACCGACCCGTTCCGGGAGATCGACCGGCTCGCCGACCAGGTCTTCGGCACCACCACCCGTCCGGCGGTGATGCATCTCGACGCCTACCGCGACGGCGACTACTTCTACGCCGCCTTCGACCTGCCGGGCGTCGACCCGGACAGCATCGACTGCACGGTGGAGCGCAACGTGCTCACCGTGCGGGCTGAGCGCCGTCGCCCCGTCGGCGACAAGGTCGAACTCGTGGCCGCCGAGCGCCCGATGGGGATCTTCACCCGGCGGCTGTTCCTCGGCGACACCCTCGACACCGACAAGCTGGAGGCCGGCTACGACAACGGGGTCCTCACCCTGCGGATCCCGGTGGCCGAGCGGGCCAAGCCGCGCCGGGTCGCCATCCTGACCAACGGCAACGGGCGCAAGGAGATCGACGCCTGAACGGCGGTGCCACGGGCGGCTCGGATCTGACCCCCGCCGATCGGACCAGGCCCCGGGGACTCCTCCGCAGCCCGGGGCCTGGTCCGACTGGTCTGCCGGTGCCGGGCCGGTTGGTGCCGGCTGCGGTGGCAGGCGCTTGTCCGGCTGGTCGGCGCCGGTGGGGCCGGGGAGTCACGAAGCGTGCTTCTCCAGTATCGGAACGACCTCGGCGGGCAGCGGCTTCTCCTCGATCTGGCCGCGTAGCCTCTCGGCGGCGGTGCGGTACCCGGGCGTGTCCAGCACGTCCTGTAGCGCCGCGACGACGGTGCCGTCGGCGATCTCCTCGGCGGTCAGCACCCGACCCGCGCCGGAGGCGGCCAACTGGCGGGAGTTGAAGCGGTGGTCCGGGAGCATCGGGGCCACCACGAGCTGCGGCAGGCCGTGCGACAAACCGTTGAGGATGGTACCCACGCCGCCGTGGGAGATCACCGCGGAGCAGCCGGGCAGCACGTGCTGGATCGGCGCCGACTCGGCGACGATCACGCCCTCGGGCACCGACGCCAGCAGGTCGGCACGCTGGTGGGCGGCCACGACGGCGAGGACTTCGACGCCGGTGGCGGCGATCCTGGTGATGACCCGGCCCATCAGGGAGCGGGCCGGGTCGAGGCGGCCGATCGTGGTGCCCCAGCTGACGCAGACCCTCGGACGCGTGGGCGCGGGAAGGGCGGGCGGCAGGACGCCGTAGTCGTTGTAGGGCAGGTAGCGGATGTCCTGGCGGTGCGGCGCCGGGTTGGCGACCTGCATGCCCGTCGGGCAGTGATCCAGCGTCAGGCCCTCCCGCGGCCGGATGTCGCGTAGACCGAAGCGCTCGGCGATGGGCGCCAGCACCTCAACCTCCACGTCGGACACGCCCTGCATGGCGGCCACCTCGGACATGATGTCCGCGCCCCAGGGGAAGCGCACCAGCGGCGCGTCCACGGCCTTGGCGGCCAGCGCGCCGACGAACGCGGTGGGGTCGGCGATCACCAGGTCCGGCCGCCAGTCGCGGGCCAGCGCGATGGTGTCCTCGGCCATCACGTCGGCCAGCTCGGCGAACATCCCGATCGCGCGCGGGGTCCTGCGGGGGCCGTCCGGGGCGGGCTTGCCCACGACGCCGTGACCCGCGGGCGGATTGACGAAGGTGCGGAAGGCCGCCTCCATGTCCAGGTCGCGGCCGACCGGGACGAACGGCATTCCGGAGCCGGTGACCACGTCGGCCAGCCCCGGCTGGCTCGCCACCCGCACCTCGTGCCCGGCGGAGCGCAAGGCCCAGGCGAGCGGGACCAGCGGGTAGTAGTGCGTGGGCCACGCCCAGCTTGTGATGAGCACTCGCATGTCCGGGGACGTTAGGCAGGCGCGGTGGTGGGCCGCTCGAACCCGCGTCCATTCACGCATCTTCGAGCCGCGCTGTAGTCGCCCGGTGTTGCATCTTGCCGGACGGGTACGCGAGCCACAGAAGGGGACCTGAGCGGATATGGACGTAGGTGTTGGGCTTCCGTCGATGGTTCCGGAGACGACCGGGGACCAGCTCGTGGAGTGGGCCAGAAGGGCCGACGAGCTCGGCTTCTCCACCCTCGGTGCGCTGGACCGGCTCGTGTACGGCAACTACGATCCGCTGGTCGCGCTCGCCGCCGCGGCCGCGGTCACCAAGCGGATCAGGCTCGCGACCACCATCATGATCGCCCCGTACCGGGCCGACGTGGCGGTGGTGGCCAAGCAGGCCGCCTCCATCGACAAGCTTTCCGGCGGGCGGCTGGTGTTGGGCATGTCCGCGGGCGGTCGCTCCGACGACTTCGAGGTCAACGGCACCTCGTACGACCGCCGCGGTCGCGCGCTGGACGCCATGGTGAAGCGGATGCGCGCCATCTGGGCGGGCGAGCACGACGGGCTCGACCACCCGATCGGCCCGACGCCGGTGAGCGGTCCACGGCTGGCCTTCGGCGGCCACTCCGAGTACGCGGTGCGTCGCGCGGGCCGCTGGGGCTGGGGCTGGGTCGCGAGCGGCTCCTCGCCGGCCGGCCTGGAGCGCCTGCTGGAGTTCGCCCGGGAGACCTGGGCCGCGCAGGGTGTGACCACCGAGCCGCGGAAGCTGGTCATCCACTACTACGCGCTCGGCGACGACGCCGAGGTGCACGTCAACCGGTTCCTGCAGGACTACTACGCGTACCTCGGGCCGCAGTTCGCCGGGAAGATCGCGGCGGGCGCGCTGAAGACCGAGTCCGAGGTCGCCGACACCATCGCGCGCTATGCGGCGGCGGGTTGCGACGAGCTGATCCTCATTCCGTGCAACCCCGACCCGGAGCAGGTGGACCTGCTGGCCAAGGTGCGGGGGACGGCATGACCGGGCAGCGTACCGCCCTGGTCACCGGGGCCACCGGCGGGCTGGGCGCCGCCGTCGCGGCGCGGCTGGGCGAGCTGGGCCACCGGGTCGTGCTGGCGGGCCGGGACGGCGATGCCGCGGCGGCCATCGCCAAGGACCTCGCCGAGCGGACGGACGCGACGACCGACTGGGTCGGCCTCGACGTCACCGACCCCGCGTCGGTGGACGCCGCGCGCGACGCGGTCGGTGCCGTGGACATCCTGGTCAACAGCGCCGGTGTGCTGGTGGACGCCGGGCACGCCGCGGCGACCGTGCCGTTGGAGTTGGTGGAACAGACCCTGGCGGTGAACACCCTCGGCGCCTGGCGGGTCTCGCAGGCGTTCCTGCCCGGGATGATCGAGCGGCGGTGGGGCCGGATCGTGAACATCTCCAGCGGCACCGCCTCCTTCACCCACGGGATCTTCGGTGCCGCGCCCGCGTACTCCCTGTCCAAGGTCGCGCTCAACGCGCTCACCGTGCTGCTGGCCGGGTCCGCCAAGGACTCCGGGGTGCTGGTGAACGCGGTCAACCCCGGCCGGGTGCGCACGCGCATGCAGCCCACCGCCCAGCGGACGCCCGACGAGGCGGCCGAGGGCATCGTGTGGGCCGCGACCCTGCCCGACGACGGTCCCAGCGGCTGCTTCCTCCGTGGGGACCGCGAGGTCATGGGGTGGTGACTGCTGCCGGCCCGGCGAAGGCGGCCGGGGGGGGGTGAGGTGTCCTCGAGTGGCGGCGCGTTCAGTGCGTAGCCGCTGGTCGACGGGGTCGCGGAAGCCGTAGGCCGCGCGGATGCGCGCGGACATCCGCCGGTGACGGCTGGCCGACGGGCGGTTGGGCGGGTGCCCACCGTTCCGGCACGGTGGCGGCCGACGGGCCGGGCGCGCCGCGTCGCGCTCCCGGCCCGGACCTGAGAACCTTTCCCCATGCCGCCCTCCGACCTTCCGGTGCGCTCGAACACCGCGCAGACGCCCGCCCTGCCCGGCGGCCCGGTCGACTTCACCGAGGCGTGGCTCGCCAACCGGCGGTTGTCCGGGCACACCCGGGACGCCTACCGGCGCGACGTCGCCGGCTGGCTCACCTGGTGCGCCGGCCGCGACCTCGACCCGCTGCGGGCCACCTTCCTGCACGTCAACGCCTACGGCCGGGACCTGGAGTCGACCCTCGCCGCGCGGACCGGCCGCCCACTGACCCCGGCCACCGTCGCCCGGAAACTCTCCGCGCTGTCCAGCTGGTACGACTTCCTGGTCAAGCTGCGTGCCGTCGACGCCAACCCGGTGTCCGGCGCCGACCGGCCCCAGGTCGACCGGGACCACTCGGCCACGGTCGGCCTCACCCCCCGGGAGGTCGACGCGCTGCTCGCCGCCGCGGAGGCCGACACCGGTCCCACCGGCGTCCGGAACCGGGCCGTGGTGGCGCTCCTGGCCGACCTCGGACTACGGGTCGGGGAACTGGTGTCGCTGAACCTCGACGACCTCGGCGTGGAACGCGGTCACCGCAGCGTCCGGTTCGTCGGCAAGGGCGGCCGTTCCCGGCGGCGGGCGCTGACCCCGGGCACCGCGTACGCCGTGGACGCGTACCTGGCGGCGCGCGCGCAGGCGCAGGGCGTGCCGGTGCACGAGCTGACCGGGCCGCTGCTGGTGACCGCCACCGGTGGCCGGCTCGACCGGCACTCGGTGTTCCGCCTCGTGCGCCGCCTGGCCCGGGACGCCGGGATCCCCGCCTGGGCGAAACTGTCCCCGCACTCGCTGCGGCACTCGTTCGCGACCACCGCCCGCGCCGAGGGTGTCCCTCTCGAGGACGTGCAGGACGCGATGGGTCACGCCGACCCACGCACCACCCGCCGCTACGACCGGGACCGGCACAACCTCGACCGGGACCCGGCGTACGTGATCTGGGCCGCCCGGTCCCGGCGGTCCCCCGGCTGACCGGCTGTCAGCAGAGCAGGTCCAGGTGCTGGTGGGCGTCCAGGGCGATCTCCTCGTGCCGCAGCCAGCGCCGGGCCCACAGCCGGGCCGCCACGTCGGCGGCCTCGTCACCCCAGGCGGCGTGCTCCACCAGCAGCGCCGCCGTCAGGGCGTACGCGGCACGCAACGCCACCGCGCGGGCCCCGGCGACCGCCTCCACCCCACCCGGGTCGGCGGTGACCGCGACGAAGGTGTCCCGCAGTTCCTCGGTGACCGCCGTCAGGGTGTGTGCCAGGGCGGGGGACAGGCCGCGGGCGGTGTCGGCGGCGGCGGCGAGGCGGCGCAGCAGCGGCCGGGCGGCGTCCTCCCGGGTCACCGCGCGCAGCACGTCCAGGGCGAGCACGTTGGTGGTGCCCTCCCAGATCGGCAGGACCTGCGCGTCACGCAGCAGCCGGGGCACGCCGGTGTCCTCCACGTAGCCGGCCCCGCCGAACGCCTCCACGTACTCGCTGGCGCAGGCGACCGCGAGCCGCCCGGTGGCCAGCTTCGCCAGCGGCGCGACCACCCGCAGTTCGGCGGCGGCGTCCGGGTCGGAGCCGACCTCCACCCGTCCGAACAGCGCGAACGCGTGCCCGGCCAGGACGAACGCGCCGGCCGTGTCCACGCCGAGGGTGCCGAGGGTGGCCCGGTGCAGCGGCGAGTCGACCAGCCGGCCCCCGGCGACCTGCCGGACGTCGGCGTAGGCCCGCGCGTGCGCCAGGCCCCGACGCATCCCGGACACGGCGGCGGCGGCGTTGTGCAGCCGGGTGACCACCACCAGGGTCATCGCCCGGACCAGGCCGGGCTGCGCCGGGTCGCCCAGCGGCAGCGCGTACGCCTCCCGCAGGCCAACCTCGGCGGTGGGCAACGCCCGGGTGCCGAGCTTGTCCTTGAGCCGGTGGATCCGCACCCCCGGCGCGCACGCGGTCGGGTCGCCGCCGTCAGCGAGGGGTGAGTCGGCGGCGTAGCGGGGCACCAGGAACGGGGCGAGGACCCGGCTGCCCGGGCCGGCACCCTCGGGCCGGGCCAGGGCCACCGCCATCGCCGAGTCCACCGCCGAGCAGAACCACTTCTCGCCGGTCAACCGCCACGAGCCGTCCCCGGCGGGGCGGGCCACCGTATCAGAACGGGACAGGTCCGAACCGCCCTGCGCCTCGGTCATCCACTGGCCGCTGGTCACCGCCACGTCCGGATCGGTGGCGGTGAGCCGGGGCAGCCACGCGTCCCGCACGCTGGCGTCGACCTCCGGGCGGGACAGCAGCGCCGCCGCACCGTCGGCCATCGCCACCGGGCAGGAGAACGTCGCCGACTCGGCCCCGTACAGGTGCAGCAGGGCGTGCTGGACGACCCGGGCCGCCGCGCCCCACTCGCCGCGTGCCGAGTCCAGGTAGGGCAGGGCGACCACGGCGTGCCGGGCGGCGGCGGCCCGCTGCGCCCGCCAGCCGGCGGAGGTGTCGACCCGGTCGATCCGGGCACCCCACGGGTCGTAGCGGACCAGGGTGGGTGGGTGTGCCTCGGCGTCGGCGTGCGCGGCGCGCAGCGGCCCGGTCACGTCGGCGGCCAGCTCCGTCAGGCGGCCTTCGGCGGCGGCGTGCCCGGCCGGGCCGAGCTGCCGCTCCAGCCACGACCGCAGCAGCGGGTCACCGGTGTACGGGTCGGCGGGGGCGGGCACCGGCTGCACGAAACGGGCCATGCGTCACTCCTGGCGAGGGGGAACAGGGGTTCCGTCGACGGTAGACGATCCCTGCGGGCCGCGACAGACGCGAGTTCCTGCGCGGTGGGTGTCGGATTCTCTACCGTTGGTCATCATGGCCTCGGCGCAGTGGTCCCGCCCGCACCGGCCCCACCGGCCGGTGCGGGCCGGGCTGGTGGTGGGCGGCGCCGTGCTGGGCCTGTGCTGCGTCGGGGCAGCCGGGCTGGGGGCGTGGAACGTGCAGGCGGTACGGCAGGCGGACGCCCCGGTCCGCGAGACCGCCGAGGCGTTCCTCACGGAGGTGGCCGCCGGTGACGCCGACCGCGCCTACCGGCGGCTCTGCGCGCCGGCGCGGACGCGGTGGAGTCCGGTCGGGTTCGCGGCCTGGGTGCGTACCCCGCCGGTGGTGACCGGACACCAGGTCACCGACGTGTCGGTGAGCACCCGCGACGGCCAACCCACCGGCACGGTGACCGTGCGGCTCATCCGGGACGGGGGACGCACCGAGCAGCGGGACCTGCCGGTGGTGCGGGAGAACGACGACTGGCGGATCTGCGGCGACCCGTTCTGACCCGACGGGGCCGCCGCCGGGTCAGGCCGGCACCCGGTCGTCGACCCGCCGGCCGTCGCGCAGCGTCACCACCCGGTCGGCGACCTCCACCAGCGCCGGGTCGTGTGTGGCCACCAGGGCGGTCATGCCCCGGGCCCGGACCAGCGCCCGCAGCAGGTCCATCACCGCCTGACCGGTCTCCGAGTCCAACTGTCCGGTCGGTTCGTCGGCGATCAGCAGCGCCGGGTCGTTGGCCAGGGCCCGCGCCAGGGCCACCCGCTGCTGCTGGCCGCCGGACAGCTCGTACGGGCGTTGCCGGGCGTGTCCGCCGAGGCCGACCAGTTCCAGCAGCACCGCCACCCGCTGTTCCCGTTCGGCGGCGGGCACCTTCGCCAACCGCAGCGGCAGGCCCACGTTCTCCGCAGCCGACAGGATCGGGATCAGCCCGAACGACTGGAACACGAAGCCGATGGTGTCGCGGCGCAACGTCAGCAGTTCCCGACGGTTCGCGGCGGTCACGTCCCGTCCGGCCACCCGGATCCGCCCGGTGGTGGGCCGGTCGAGGCCGCCGACCAGGTTGAGCAGGGTCGTCTTGCCGGAACCCGAACGGCCCCGCACGGCCACCAGTTCACCCCGGCCGGCGGTGAACGACACGTCCCGCAGGGCGTGCACCGCCGGCCCGGCGCCGGGGAACTCCCGACCGACGCCCTCGACGGTGACCAGGTCCTCGCTCACGGCTGCTCCTTCTGTTCGCTGCCCGGGTGCACCTGCACGTGGTCGGGTTCCAGGGTGAGCCGGACCCGGTCGCGCAGGTCGAGGGCGTCGACGAACGCGGCGGGCAGTTGCATCCGGCCGGTGCGGTCGAGCACCGCGTACTCCTCGGTGACCAGTTCCTCGACGCCGTCGGCGCCCAGCCGTGCGGAACGGCGTACCTCGCTGGCGGTGCGGCCGTCGCGGATCGCGACGGTCCGGCGGACCTGGGTGGCGACGGCGTGGTCGTGGGTGACCACCACGACGGTGACGCCCAGTTCGGCGTTGATGGTGCGCAGCGCCCCGAACACCTGCGCGGCGGTGCTCTCGTCGAGTTCGCCGGTCGGTTCGTCGGCGAAGAGCACCTCCGGGTCGTTGGCGACCGCCACCGCGACCGCGCAGCGTTGCTGCTCGCCGCCGCTCATCCCGGCCGGTCGCCGGTCGGCGCAGTGGCCCACCCCGACCATGTCCAGCAGGTCCGCCGCCCGACGTCGGGCGGCACGGCCCCGCCGGCCGGCCAGCCGCATCGGCAACGCGACGTTCTCCACCGCACTCAGGTACGGCAGCAGGTTCCGGGCGGTCTGCTGCCACACGAATCCGACGGTCTGCCGGCGGTAGGCCAGGCGTTTGCGCGCCGACATGGTCAGCAGGTCGTATCCGGCGACCCGGGCGATCCCGGCGGTGGGCACGTCCAGCCCGGAGAGGATGTTCAGCACCGTCGACTTGCCGGAGCCGGACGCGCCGACGATGGCGACCAGCTCACCCCGGTCGACGACCAGGTCGAGGCCCTGCAACGCGACGACCTCCACCCCGTCGGTCTTGAAGATGCGCACCAGTCCGTCGCAGACGATGTGACCGCGCAGCCGGTCGGCGCCCCCGGCGCGGGCAGCGGCCCGGTCGGCGGCCCGCTGCTGCAACGACACCAGGTCCGGCACGGTGTTAACGGCGGTCACGGGTTCTCCTCTCCCAGCCGGAGCGTCTCGGCGGGACGCGTCCGTCGGTTCACCAGAATCTCCACGCCCAGCCCGGCGGCCAGGCCCACCGCGACCAGCCCGAGCACCACGCCGACGACCAGCGGGTCCAGGTACCAGCCGGCGGTGACACCGGGGGTGAAGGCGGACAGCCCGAGCGCCGGGCCGAGCAGCCCCGGCAGGGCCACCCCGACAGCCGCGCCGACCAGCGCGGCGACCCCCACCAGCGGCACGAGTTCGGACATCAGCAGCCGGCGGCCCTGCCCCTCGGAGAAGCCGAGGGTCCGCAGCCGGGACAGCATCCGGGTGCGGGACCGCGAATCGGCGAGCACCGCGAACCCGACGGCGAGAACGGCCAGCGCGCTGCCGCCGACCGCGCCGACGGTGAACGCCAGCACGAGCACGTCGTTGGCGCCGGTACGGTCCAGGCCGTCCCGGAAGGCGCTGCGGGTCAGCAGCTGCGCCGGCACCTCGGGTACGTCGACCTGGGTGCCCAGCACCGCCGCCTGCCACCGCCGTTGCCCGTCGTCGGCGGCCGCCAGCACCGCCGCCGGGTCGTGCCCGTCAGCGGCCAGCAGGAACCGGTTGGGGATGACCGGGGTGTGCGCGTACTCGGTCAACGCCTGCCAGGGCAGCACCACGAACCGGTCGGTGCCCAGGTCCACGCCGGGGAAGGTGTCCACGACCCCGGCCACCCGGAACGGGTACAGGCGGCTCTGCACGTCGGCGGCGGCGGTGTCGCCGAGAGCCTCGGCGACGTCGGGGGACACCACCGCCGGCACCGGTCCGTCGCCCCGCCTGGCGGCACGCAGCGCCTCCGGCACGTCCACGTCGACGCCGCTGACGGCGGCGACCCGGGCGAACGCGGGCGCGTCGACCACCATGACCCGGGCGGTGCCCAGGGTGCGGGCCTGCGGGTCGGTGCCGGACAGCAACGGCCGGTTCGAGTCGATGCGCACCGGGGCGACCGCCCGTACTCCGGGCAGCCCGGCGAGCCGGTCGGTGGTGTCGGGGGTGAACGCGTACCCGGTGAGCCAGGCGTCGGCGGGCACGCTCAGGTCGGCGGCGGTGTCCCGGGCCCGGCCGACGGTGTCGGTGACGACCGCGCTGAACACGCCGGTGCTGACCGCGACGACCAGCACCGCGAGCGGGCCGGTGGTCACCGGCGTGCCCCGGCCGGCGCGGGCCACGCCGAGGAACAGCAGCGCGCCCCGGGCCCGGGCGGCAGCCCGGTCGAGCAGCCGCAGCGGCCACGGCAGGGCCCGCAGGACGAGCAGGGCCACCGCGACGGCCAGCAGCACCGGCACCGCCGCGAGGTACCCGTCGACGCCGCCGCCGGCGTCCAGGCCGCGACGGCGCAGCAGCACCAGCCCGAGGACGGCCACCAGCAGCACGGTCACCTCGACGGTGAGGCGACGCGCCGACGGGCGGGCCCCGGCGAGGTCCTGCCGGCCGGCGACCACGGTGACGTGCCGCTGCCCGGCCATGGCGAACACCGGCACCGCGCCGGTGGTGACGGCGGCGATCAGCGGCAGAGCCCACCAGGTGCCGCCGTCGCGGCCGGGGACCAGCAGCGCGAGCAGCGTCCCGACGGTCACCGCGGCCGGTTGCAGCAGGGCCGCCTCGGCGAGGGTGTGCCGGCCGATGGTGGCCAACGACGCCCCCCGCGACCGCAGCAGGGCGAGTTCGGCGCGGCGGGTCTGCACGGCCACCCGGGCGGCGAGCAGGATCAGCCCGAACAGGCTGGCCAGCAGTCCGGCATGCACCACGGCCAGCAGGTTACGCACCGAGGTGAGCTGGTCGCCGAAGCGCACCAGGTGGGTGTCCAGGGAGGTCTGCACGGCCGCGCCGGGCAGCCACCGGGTGCGGCGGGCCGCGCCGACGGCGGCGGCGACCGGTTCGATCGTGGAGGAGTCGAGACGTTCGTGGTCGAACCGGTACCGCCAGGAGTGGGTGACGGGCAGCCCGGCGCGGCCGGCGGCGGCCAGGCCGGCGGGGTCGGTGACCGCGACGGCCACGAACGGGTCACCGTCGTTGACCGGCAGCAGCGGTTCCAGCGCCTGCGGCGTGGCCGCCCACAGCGGGTCGGCGGGGCGGACCGGCTGGAACACCCCAGTGACGAGCAGTTCGGCGGTGGCCCGGCCGGGTGCGGTGACGCCGAGGCGCACTCCGGGCCGCAGGGCGAGGGTGTCGGCGACGGCCTGCGACACGGCGACCTGCACCGGCTGGCCGGGGCCGTTGGAGGGCCACGTCCCCGCGGTCAGCCGGGTCGCCTCCGCCACGCCGGTCTGGGTGTGCAGGCCGAGCCGGACGGTGCCGCCCTCGGCGAGCGGACCGACGTCACCGGAGGTGATCACCTCGTCGGCGTCGACGGTGGCCGCCTGCCACCGCTGGTCGACCAGGTCGGGCAGGGGCGACGGCAGGGCGGCGCCGAAACGGTCCAACCCGCCGGCCGACCCGGCGGGCGCCGCCCCGTCGGCGCCGCCGCCCACCTCGATGGTCAGGTCACGCACCTGGTACGGCAGCGGGGCCAGGTCGGCGTGCATGCTCCGGTCGGCGAGGTCGTTGGTCAGTCGGGGCGCGCCGGTGACCAGTGCCGCGGCGACCAGGCCGAGCAGGGCGAGCAGGACGGCGGGACCGGCGACGGTCCGCAGTCGGGCGCCGGGTCCGCCGGTGCGTCGCCGCCGGCCGTCGGTCGATGGTGCGGTCACGGTGTCGGTCACCGGTCCTCCCCGCCGCGCAGGTGGCCGGCCTCGGAACCGCCGCTGTGCCGGGTCGCCGCGACGGTGGTGGCGGTGACGGCGAGCAGCAGCACGCAGGCGGCGGTGGCCAGCAGGGGCGGCCAGTCGATGAGCAGGGTGGGTGGGGGTGTCGGCCGGTCTGCCGACGGGGTGAGGATGACCAGTGGTGCCATGGTCGCGGCCACCGCGATGCCGACGGTCAGGCCGACGGCGACGCCGGTGCCGGCGAGGAACGCCTGTTCGGTGACCAGGGAGCGGGTGACGGTGCGGCGGGTCGCGCCGAGGGCCCGCAGGACGGCCAGTTCGGTGGCGCGGCGGCGGGCGGTGGCGTTGACGTCGACGGCGATGCCCACGGCGGCGAGCAGTACCGCGCCGAGGGCTGCGGCGAAGAGGGCGCCGCGCGCGCCGACACCGAACGGGTCACCGGCCAGGTCCCGGGCGGTCGCCTGCCGGTCGTGCACCTTGACGCCGGTCAGGGCGGCGGCTGCGGTGACCGCCTCGTCGTGCCGGTCGGCGGGTACCGACAGCCACCACTCCTGCGCCTCGCGGGTGAGGCCCCGGTCGTGGAAGATCCGGTCCCGCAGGGACGGCAGGTCGGCGACGACGGTGGCGGCGGCGGTGTCGCCGGGGAACGCGTCGACGGTGCCGACGACCCGGACGTCGACCTCGGCGGCGCCGAGGAACAGCCGGGTGTCGTCGCCGACGTCCAGTCGCAGCGCGGCCAGGGCCGGCGGGGTGACCAGCAGCGGCACCCGGCCGGTGGCCGGTCGGGTGACGGCCATGTGCACGGGGGAGTTGCCCCGGCCCCGGCGGCTATCGTCGTCGCGTGCCCATCGGGCGGTGAGGGTGTTTCCGGTGGCGGTCGCGGTGGCGCCGTCGCGGGGCGTGCCGCTGCTGTCGGCGGTGTGCCACGGTCCGCCGTCGGCCAGGTCGACGGGACGGCCGTCGACGCGCAGGTCGTCGAGGCGCCAGTCGAGGACCAGCCGGGCGGGACCGGTGGTGTCGACGGTGAAACCGGCCAGTCGGGCCGGGGTGGCAGGCAGGTCGACGGTGAAGTCGACGGGTCGTCCGTCGCGGCTGGCGCCCAGCGGCACCCGCCGGTGCGTGCCGGTGGGTTCGGTGAACACGGCGAAGGCGCGGACCGCCCCGGTGTCGGTGGTGACCGCACCGGTGAACTGGCCGGTCAGCCGGCGGGCCCCGGCCGGCAGCACGGTGTGGGGAGCGTCGACGCGGGCCTCGGTGAGCTGCGCGAAAGCGCTGGCGGGGGAACCGCCGGCCAGGTCGGGGCGCAGTCGTACGACACGGGCCGCAGTGTCGGCGTCGACGGCGACCAGCGACGCGGGTTGCCTGGTCGCGCCGAGGCTGAGGGTGGCCCGCCAGGCGGGCAGCGCGGCGGCCACGCCGGGCAGCCGGGTGAGCTGCGCGGCCCGGTCGTCGGGTGCGCTGCCGTCGGTCTCGGTCAGCCGCAGGTCGGCGCCGACCCGGTGGTCGGCCTGGTCGGTCAGGGACCGTCCGGTGGTGCCGGCCAACGACCAGGCCAGGGCGCTGACCGCGACGGCGAGGGCGACCAGCAGCACCGGGCCGGCGTGCGGGCGGCGGCCGGCCTGCCACACGCCGAGCATCGTCGCGGTCGCGCGGGTGCGGTCGACGTACCGTTCGGCCAGGCGGGTCAGGGGTGGCAGGAGCCGCAGGGCCAGGACGGCGCCGGCGAGGACCCCGATGGTGGGCGCGGCGGCGAGCAGCGGGTCGATGGCCAGGCCGTCGCCGGTGGTCCCGGACAGCGGCGACGAGTACGACCGCAGCTGGTACCAGCCGAGCACGGCCACGGCGACGAGGACGACGTCGACGCCGGCGCGTTGCACCGCGCCCCGGCGGCCGGGCCGGGACCGGGCGGCCAGGTCGGCGACATAGCTGTCGCCCCGGCGCAGGTTGGGACCGACCATGGCGAGGGCGCAGCCGGCGGCGACGAGCAGGCCGGCGGTCCAGGCGAGGGTGTCCAGGCGTGGTTGCAGACGCAGCGACACCTCGGCGAGCGCCGGTATCCGGCCGGCGTGTCGCAGCAGTTCGGTGGCCAGTGGTGGGGCCAGCAGCACGGCCGGGGCGACGACCAGCGCGGCTTCCCGGCCGGCCAGGCCGGCGATCTGCCAGCGGGCCGCGCCCCGGGCGCGCAGCAGCGCGGTCTCGGCGCGACGCTGCTCGGTGATCAGGGCGGCGACCAGCAGCAGCGTGTACCCGCCGAGCACCGCGACCAGGAGCATCGGGGTGACCAGGGCGGACCGGCCGACCAGGGCGGCGCGTTGGATCCGCTCGACCAGGTCACCGAGGGCGGTGGTGACGGTGCCGGAGTCACCGAGCCCGGCGGTGCCGGCCAGCCCGCCGGTGGCGGCGTCGGCGGCGTCGGCGAGCCGGTCGAGGTCACCGGTGCCGGTGGCCGCGTCGACGTCGGGGGTGATCAGCCAGCCGGCGGAGGCGTTGGTGAGGAAGTGGCGCAGGAAGTCGGCGCGGTCCACGGTCAGTGGCCCGTAGGTGGCGGTGCCGGGTTGCACGCCGGTGGTGGCCTCGGGGGCGAGCCGCCAGTACGGGTCGTCGGCGGCGCGGGGTCGCCACAGTCCGACGACGGTGAGGTCGGTGACCCGGCCGGTGAACCCGTCGGTGACCGGGATGCGGTCGCCGACGGTGACGCCGAGGGTGGCGGCGGCCGGTTCGGCGAGGGTGGTCTGCACGGGGCTGCCGCCGGCGGTCGGCCAGGTGCCGGCGGTCAGGTCGGCGTGCGCGGCGAGGTCGTCGAGGAACAGCAGGCTGGCGTAGACGGTGCCGCCGTCGTCGGCGACGGCCGCACCGACGTCACCGCGCAGTTGCCGGCCGGCGGCGTAGCCGGCCGCCTCGACGGTGCCGGGCCAGCCGTCGAGGACGTCGGCGGCGCCGGCGCGCAGCGCGCGGTCCCGTTCGGCGTGGGAGTCGGGGGTGCGGCCGGCCGCACCGCGAACCAGGATGGAGCGTTCCTCGACGGTGGCGGCGGCGAGGACCCCGCGCACCCCGGAGTCGACGACGTCGCGGTGGTAGCCGGCCAGGCCGGTGAGGGCGACCGTCGCCACCAGGGTGGCGCCCACCGCCGCCAGGAGCAGGCCCTTCGCCCCACGGGCCCGTCGAAGCGCCAGCCGCATGTGTGGTGTCCCCCGCGTCGCCGTGGCGGGGCGGCCCGGTGCCGTCCCGCGTGCCGGTTGAGAGCGGTAGGGCGGGGCGAAAGGTTGGCGCGGCGACCGGATCCCTTGATCACGTTCTGGTCACGGCGGGGGGGCGTGCCGGTGCGTTCAGTCGCGGGGGCCGAGGTCGCCAGTGCGGTGGTGGCGGCGGCAGAGCACCTGGTAGCGGACCCGCGCGTCGGGGACGGTGTCACCGATGACGACCTGTTCGCCCTCCCGCACCACCCGTCCGCCGACGACGCGGGCGTTGAGCAGCCCTTCCCGGCCGCACCAGCAGAGCACCTCGACCTGGATGCGGGCGACGGAGTCGGCGAGTTCGAACAGCCGCTGCGCGGCGGGGAAGAAGCACGACCGGAAGTCGGTGGCCAGGCCGAAGGCGAACACGTCGACGTCGTCGTGGTCGACCAGTTCGGCCATCTGCTCGACGTGCGCGACGCTGTAGAAGGACGCCTCGTCGCAGATGAGGTAGTCGATGCGTTCCCCGTCGGCCCACCGCTGCCGCACCAGGGCCCGCAGGTCCAGGTCGTCGGTGACCTCGATGGCGTCGTGGGCGAGACCGATGCGGGTGGTGACCCGGGGCCCCAGGGACCGGTCGATGCGGGTGGTGACCAGTCCCCGGCGGCCCTGCCGGGCGTGGTTGTAGTTCATCTGGAGGGCCATCGTGGACTTGCCGCAGTCCATCGGCCCCCAGAAGAACTTCAGCGCCGCGGCGTGCAGCGGACGCCCGTCGGCCCCGCGCGTGGCGGCGCAGACGGGGGTGTCCTGCTCACCCGGCAGGGGTCGGGCCAGGCAGGTGGGGGCGGCGGGGTCGAGGTCGGTCACGGTCGGGCAGCCTATCTGATCGACCGTGACCGATTGGCTTGGTCAGAGGACGCGCGGCGGGGTGTTCCCGGCGGCGATGATGGCCCGACGCACCGGCACCGCCGCCAGGAGCAGGAACCCGACCACGAAGAAGATCAACAGGGAGACCAGCCCGACCCGGTAGGAGTTGGTCAGCTGGAACACCAGCCCGAACGCCAGGGGCCCCAGCCAGCTGGTGCCCTTGTCGCTGATCTCGTAGAAGCCGTAGTACTCGCCCTCCCGGCCGGCGGGGATCAGCTGGCTGAACAGCGACCGGCTCAACGCCTGGCTGCCACCGAGCACCAGACCGATGCCGGCGCCGAGGATCATGAACGGCACCGGCGCCTCGGCGGGCAGCCGGAACGCGGCGAGGATCACCGCCGTCCACAGCACCAGCGACAGCAGCACCGTCTTCCACGCGCCGATGCGGCGGGCGAGCGCGCCGAGCAGCAGCGCCCCACCGAAGGCCAGGAACTGCACCAGCAGGATCGTCACGATCAGCGTGGTCTGCCCCAGCCGCAGCTCCTCGGTGCCGTACTGGCTGGCCAGGGCGATCACCGTCTGGATACCGTCGTTGTAGACCAGGAACGCCAGCAGGAAGAACAACGTCAGCGGGTACGCCTTGACCTCCCGCAGGGTCCGGCCCAACTGCCGGAACCCGTCGACGAGCACGTTCCCGCCGGCGACGGTCGCCTCCACCGACGGGTGTTCCCGCAGCCACCGCAGCGGCACCAGGGTGAACAGCGCCCACCACAACCCGGCCGACACGATCGACCAGCGGGCCAGGTCCAGGGTGCGCTGGGCGGTGCCGTCGCCCAACGAGTTCACCACCACCAGGTTCACCCCCAGCAGCAACCCACCGCCGAGGTAGCCCAGCGCCCAGCCCCGACTGGAGATCGCGTCACGGTCGTCGGGGCCGCCCAGCTGCGGCAGGAACGAGTTGTACACCACCACACCCGCACCGAAGGCGATGTTGGCGACCACGAACAGCGCCCCACCCAGCAGGTAGCGGTCCCCGGTCACGAAGAGCATCGCCGTGGTCGCCCCCGCGCCGAGGAACGCGAACCCGGCCAGCAGCGGCTTCTTGTGCCGCGACCGGTCGGCGATCGCGCCGGTGACCGGGAGGACGAACACCGTCAGGAACACCGACAGCGACACCAGGTACGGGAAGTACGACCCGGCGGCGACCTTGACGCCCAGCGGGTACACGTACCCGGAGCAGGTGTCCGCGCCCAGCTCGCAGCCGGCGGCCACCTCCGTGATGCTGGTCAGGAACGGCCCCAGGAACACGGTGATGACCGTGGTGGAGAACGCCGACATCGCCCAGTCGTAGAAGTACCAGCCGGTGCGTTCCCGGCGGGTGCTCGACGGTGGGGTGCGTTCCGCCGGGGCGGCGAGGGTCTCGGCCATCAGGTCCTCGGATGGTTCAGGCGGCCCAGTGGCCGCGGCTGCGGTAGACGTCGCGCAGCACGCCGACGTGATCGGTCATGATGCCATCCACACCCAGCTCCAGTAACTCGTGCATCTCGTCAGGTTCGTCGATCGTCCAGACATGCACGTGCAGACCGAGTCGGTGGGCGTAGCGCACCAGCCGCCGGTCGACCACCGGCACCCGCCCGAACCGGACGGGCACCTGCGCGGCGACCACCGACGGCGGCAGCCGCAGCCGCTGCCCGGTCAGCGACGCCCACCGCAGCCGGGCCACCCCGCGCATGCCCAGCGAGGTGGCGACCTTCGGGCCCGCGAGGACCCGCAGCCGGGCCAGCCGGGCGTCACTGAACGAGGCGAGCAGCACCCGGTCACCAGCCCCGGCGCGGTCCACCGTCGCGACGGTCGGCTCCACCCCGCCGTCGGCCTTGACGTCGACGTTGAACCGGATCTCCGGCCAGGCGCCGAGGACCTCGTCGAGGCGGGGCACCACGGCCGCCCCACCGACCCGGACGGTGGCCAGGTCCGCCCAGCGCAGCGCGGCGATGCGCCCCCGTTCACCGGTGACCCGGTCGAGGGTCGCGTCGTGGAAGACCACCGGCACACCGTCGGCGGTGGCGTGCACGTCGGTCTCGACGTACCGGTAGCCGAGCGCGACGGCCCGGGCGAACGCCGCGGCGGTGTTCTCGTCACCCTGCGCGGCGCCGCCCCGGTGGGCGGAGGCCAGCGGGGCGGCCGCGTCGAGGAAGGGGTGGGACACGCCGGCAGTATGCTCCCCGCCGGTGGCCGGCAGGTGACCGGCCGGCGACCACTGCGGGCGGTGCCGAACATCGGATACTGCGTACCGCCGCGCGGGCCGACTCGGCCGCGACCGGCGGCGGGCCCGTACCCGGCAGACCGTCCCGGACGCCGAACCCGCCCGGGTGGCCGGCCTGCTGGAACGGCTGGCCGTCGTGGCCGCGCCGGTGGCACCGATCACCACCGCGGTCACCGAACTGCTGCGGGTGTTCCACCCGGCCTGACGTCCCCGGGCGGGACCTCACCGACGACGGGGTGCCGGACGGCGGTCACGGGTTCGCGGCGAGGAACAGGTAACTCGCGCACAGCGACAGATGCACCCAGGCCTGCAACAGCGTCGCCCGGCCGGGCATGATGGTGAGGATCCCCACCGCGGCGGTCAGGCCGAGCAGCACGATCTGGGTGGCTCCGAGACCGAGCACCAGCGGCCCGTCGAGCCAGAGCGAGGCGATCGCGATCGCCGGGATGGTCAGCCCGATGCTGGCCATGGCCGACCCGAGGGCCAAATTGAGGCTGATCTGGGTGCGGTCGCGGCGGGCGTTGCGGGCCGCGGCGAGGGTCTCCGGCAGCAGCACGAGCAGGGCGATGACCACACCGACGACCGGCCGGGGCAGTCCCGCGTCGGCCACCACCGCCTCGATGGTCGGCGACTCGACCTTCGCCAGGCCCACCACCGCGACCAGCGCGACGATCAGCAGCGCGAAGCTGCCCAGGGCGGTGGTCATGGGCGGCACCGGGGCGTGCTCGTCGTCCCCCACGGCGTCACCCCGACGACGGCGCGAGGGCGACGAGGCGAGGACCTCGCGCGGCGGCGGCAGGAAGTAGTCGCGGTGCCGCACGTTCTGCACGAACACGAACGTCGCGTACAGGAACAGCGACGACACCGCGGCGAACGCCAACTGCGGCCCGGTGAACGCCGAACCGGGGCTGCCGGTGGTGAACGTCGGCAGGACCAGGCTCAGGGTCGCCAGGGTGAGCACCGTCGCCAGGGCCGCGCCGGTGCCCTCCGGGTTGAACACCACCACCCGCCGCCGTACGGCGGTCAGCAGCAACGACAGCCCGACGATGCCGTTGCAGGTGATCATCACGGCGGCGAAGACGGTGTCCCGGGCCAGCGTGGCGGTGTCCGGGCCACCGGACACCATGAGGGTGATGATCAGGCCGACCTCGATCACGGTCACCGCGACGGCGAGGATCAGCGACCCGAACGGCTCCCCGACACGGTGCGCGACGACCTCCGCGTGGTGCACCGCGGCCAGGACCGCGCCCGCCAGCAGCACCACGACGACGACCTCCACCAACGGCGGCAGGACGCGACCCCAGACCACGGCCAGCGTCACCACGGCCAGCAGCGGCACCAGCGTCGCCGGTGCCAGCAGGGGAAAGCGGGTCGGTGCGCGCATGCGTGCCTCCACGGTTCGGCGCGGGCCGGATCCGCCACCGGGTACTTCGCCGGCAGCCGGAACCGCTCACCGTCCGGCGGGGCGGGACACGACCTGGGCGGCGGGCGGCTGCCCAGGCCATGATCGTACCGGAGCGGGGCAGCTCAACCCGGCTGCCGGTGCCGTAGTCCCCGGTTCAGGGACGCGCCGACCGCCGGTGCAGCCGGCTGGTGTCGGCCGGCCGGCCGGGATCGACGTGCCGGGGCCGGTCGGGCTCGTCCAGGCGCAACGGCACCAGCGCGTCGGTGACCGCGTCGATGATCCGGTCGGTGGCCCGCCGGGCCGCACCGGACGCCACCGGATCCACGTCGGCCAGGTCGACCGGCGCACCGAAGTGCACCCGGATCACCGGCCGCCGCCACAGCGCCCGCCACACCGCGCCCACCATGCCCTTCGGCGCCCGGTAGGGCAGCACCTCGTGCGAGCCCCACTGGGCGACCGGCACCACCGGCGCGCCGCTGGCGAAGGCCAGTCGGGCGGTGCCGGTCTTGCCGCGTTCGGGCCACATGCCGGGGTCCAGGCCGATGCGGCCCTCCGGGTAGACCAGGATCACCGACCCGGCGGCGACCGCGTCGGCGGCGTCGTGCAACGCCCGTCCCACCGCGGCGGTGCCCCGGTCGACGCGGATGTGCCCGGCGTGCCGCATCGCCGCGCCCACCACGGGCGCCCGGAACAACCCTCCGGTGGCCATGATCCGGGGCGCGATGCCCCGGGTCCGGCAGGCGGCGGCGAGCACGATCGGATCGAACGGGCTGATGTGGTTGGCGGCCAGGACCAGCGGGCCCGCGCGCAGCCGGTCGGGCACGTCGCCGCTGACCCGCAGGCGGGCCACGGCACCGACGACGAGGTACGCGAGCAGCTGCGCGGCGCGCCACAGCCACGGCGGCCGCCAGGGGGAGTGGGGTGTCTCCATCAGCGGTCGATGGTCGCACGTGCACGCCAACGGCGGGGGACCGGGCGGCGACGGCGGCTGCGGCGGGGGCGAGCGGCCGGGGTGAGCAGGGTCATTGGTCCCGGGACGGTTCGGGCCGCCCGGCCCTGCCACCCCTTCTACGACACCCGGTAGTATTTACTACGTCTCGTAGTACGACCTGGGGGGTTCCTGGTGGACGCGTTGGACGTCGCCCGCTGGCAGTTCGGTGTCACCACCGTCTACCACTTTCTCTTCGTACCACTCACCATCGGACTCTCCGTCCTCGTCGCCATCCTCCAGACCATGTGGCACCGCACCGGCGACCAGCGCTACCTCAAACTCACCAAGTTCTACGGCAAGCTCTTCCTCATCAACTTCGCCATGGGCATCGTCACCGGCATCGTCCAGGAATTCCAGTTCGGCATGAACTGGAGCGACTACTCCCGCTTCGTCGGCGACATCTTCGGCGCACCCCTCGCCATCGAAGCCCTCGTCGCCTTCTTCCTCGAATCCACCTTCCTCGGACTCTGGATCTTCGGCTGGGACCGCCTCCCCAAACGCATCCACCTCGCCACCATCTGGGCCGCCGCCATCGGCTCCACCTTCAGCGCCTACTTCATCCTCGCCGCCAACTCCTGGATGCAGAACCCCGTCGGCTACCGCATCAACCCCGACACCGGACGCGCCGAACTCACCGACTTCCTCGCCGTCCTCACCAACAAGGTCGCCCTCATCACCTTCCCCCACACCATCGCCGGCTGCTTCCTCGTCGCCGGCAGCCTCATCGTCGCCGTCGCCCTCTGGCACCTCATCCGCCACCGCGACCACGCCGACACCCCCACCTACCGCTTCGCCGCCCGCTTCGGCGCATGGGTCACCCTCGCCGCCACCGCCGGCGTCCTCATCACCGGCGACATCCAAGGCAAGATCATGACCGACGTGCAGCCCATGAAAATGGCCGCCGCCGAAGGCCTCTACACCACCGAAAGCCCCGCCGCGTTCAGCGTCCTCACCATCGGCAGCCTCGACGGCAGCCGCGAAATCTACGCCCTCAAGATCCCCCACCTGCTCAGCTTCCTCGGCACCGGCGACCCCAACGGCACCGTCCAGGGCATCAAAGACCTCCAGGCCCAGTACACCGCCCAGTACGGCCCCGGCAGCTACACCCCGATCATCCCGGTCACCTACTGGAGCTTCCGCATGATGATCGGCTTCGGACTCGCCGCCGCCGCCATCGCACTCTGGGTCCTCTGGGCCCACCGCAAGGGCCGCACCCCCACCGGAAAATGGCTCCTCCGCGCCGGCCTCGTCATGCCCCTGCTCCCACTCGCCGCCAACAGCTTCGGCTGGATCTTCACCGAGATGGGCCGCCAACCCTGGATCGTCTTCGGCGAAATGCTCACCCGCGACGGCGTCTCCCGCAGCGTCAGCCTCACCGAAGTCCTCACCAGCTTCACCGCCTTCACCATCGTCTACGCCACCCTCGCCGTCATCGAGGTCCGCCTCCTCATCCGCTACGCCAAGAACGGCCTCCCCGACGTCACCGAAAACCCCCCACCCGACGACGACACCGACGACGCCGACCGCCCCCTCGCCTTCGCCTACTGACCCCGGAGCCCCACCGTGGACCTCACCACCGTCTGGTTCGTCCTCATCGCCGTCCTCTTCACCGGCTACTTCATCCTCGAAGGCTTCGACTTCGGCGTCGGCGCACTCCTACCCGTCCTCGCCCGCAACGACCGCGAACGCCGCGTCATGATCAACACCATCGGACCCGTCTGGGACGGCAACGAGGTATGGCTCATCACCGCCGGCGGCGCCATGTTCGCCGCCTTCCCCGAGTGGTACGCCACGCTCTTCTCCGGCTTCTACCTGCCCCTCCTGCTCATCCTCCTCGCCCTCATCGTCCGCGGCGTCGCCTTCGAATACCGCCACAAGCGCCCCGAATCCACCTGGAAACGCCGCTGGGACACCGCCATCACCCTCGGCAGCATCGTCCCCGCCCTCCTCTGGGGCGTCGCCTTCGCCAACATCCTCCGCGGCGTCCCCCTCGACGCCGACCACGAATACACCGGAGGCCTCATCGACCTCCTCAACCCCTACGCACTCCTCGGTGGCCTCACCACCACCGCCCTCTTCCTCACCCACGGCGCCGTCTTCACCGCCCTCAAGACCACCGGCGACATCCGCCACCGCGCCCGCACCCTCGCCACCCGCCTCGGCACCCTCGCCGCCGCCCTCACCGTCACCTTCCTCACCTGGACCCTCACCATCCGCGGCAACACCACCGCCGTCATCCTCGCCACCGCCGCCACCGCCGCCCTGCTCGCCGGCCTCACCGCCGCCCGCGCCCGCCGCGAAGGCTGGGCCTTCACCGGCACCGCAACCGCCATCGCCCTCACCGTCGCCACCCTCTTCACCGCCCTCTTCCCGAACGTCCTGCCCTCCACCGCAGACCCCGCCGGCACCCTCACCGCCACCAACGCCGCCAGCACCCCCTACACGCTCGAGATCATGACCTGGGTGGCCGCCGTCTTCACCCCCGTCGTCCTGGCCTACCAGGGCTGGACGTACTGGGTCTTCCGCAAACGCATCGGCGTCGCCAACATCCCCACCCACTGACCCCCGGACAGCCCGCCCACGCCTCGGCCCACACGCCGACGGTGGCCACGACCTGCACGTCCACATCACACGCTGCGAGGGAAGTCCTTGCGCTTGATCTTGGCGCGACGGCCGTCCGGGTGGTGGAACACGATGCCCTCAGCCAGGTGACCAGGAGCGAACCGGCTCTCCAACTCGACCAGATACTCCCGCAGCCCGACGTAGCTGCGCGGCGCGTCCGGCAGGACGGGCACGTGCAGATTGAACGGCACACACGCATGCTCTTCCAGGCCCAGCGGGTTGCCCTGAACACGAGGACCGAGCGCCTCGCACGGATGCTCGCCGTCCGGCCAGTCCGACACGTCGGTGTTGCCGGCGGCGGCCAGGATCCACTTGTCCTCCGCGCCCTGCTCGTCGGTGTCGACATACCACCCGTCGACGATGCCCTGCTGCTTCTGCGCCTTGGTGGGATTGCGACGCTTCTCCACCCGCACCAGATGTCCAGAACGGACGGTGAGCCGCACATTCGTGCCATCGAGCTTCTCGGTCGGAGTCCCCTCACCGTCGAACACCCACGCGCACTCAGGCCGCGGGCGGTCAACCACCCGGAAGCGGTCGTCACGTTCGAACAGCGTGGGAATCTTCTCCATGACCTGCGTTCCCTTCCTGACGTGCCCGATCAGTTCCTCGGCGGTGATGAGCCCACTGGCCAGACCACTGGCCAGCGCGCGGACCAAATCGGCCACGGCGACATCGGCCTCGACGGCGACGTGCTTGAGCGCCTTCTTCTCCTCCGGCGAAATCCAGGCGACCAGCCGCGACCAGCCCTCCGGTGGAGACCACCGCGCCAGCTGACCGGGTGTCTTACGGGGCCGTCCGGGGCGCCTCACCTCGTCCATGCCCGAACCGTAGAAGCGGGATCATATTGTGTCAATTGGCATAACAGAAATTACGACACCTGGGAGCACCCGGCAGGAACGCCGACGACCCCCAGACGACACGTGGCGCAGAGCCGCCCCCAGGCAACCCCACGCCACGCACCCCCACGGTCAGCGACACCCACCCCGGCGCCCCCGACCACCACACCGATTAACCCGCCTCGCGCAACTCCGCTAACCGCGCCTCGATCTCCGCCAACTCCGCCCGCAACCGATCCGCCTGCTGCTCCGCCTCAGCCCGCTCCGCAGCCATGATCTGCTCCACCGCCTCCTGCACCCCCGGCACATCCACCAACGCCACCATCCGCAACGCCTCCGCCGGCTTCACCACGTACGGCTTCGCCAACGACTTGCTGCCCTGCTGCGCCGCCACCGTCCACTCGCCCTCCGCGTACTGCAACGTCACCGTCAACCCCGCAGGCGCCTTCGGCTTCGCCGCCTTCACCGCCCGCTTCGCCGGCTTCGTCTCCACCGCATCCACCTTCGGCTCCTCCCGCCGCTCATCCCCACGCGACTGCTCCGGCACCGGCGCACGCTCCAACACGAACTCCGGCTCCGCCGCCACCGGCTCCACGACGACCTCCGCCTCCGGCTTCGGCTCCGCCACCCGCCGCCCCGCACCACGCGGCGCGACCGCCACGTCAGCGGGGGAGAAGGGCAACTCGTCCCGCCCGAACCGCACCACCACGAACTCGTCCGACACCGCCGGGTCCGTCAGCTCCACCACCTGACCCACCTGCCCGGCAATCTGCCCCGCCGCAGCCGTGAACACCACCTTCGGCTTACGGCCCGCCGCCAACGCCTCCCGGATGCCCTGCACCTCGTCAGTGGACAACCCCTGACCCGCAGCCCCCATCACCAACCACCCTCTTTTCGGACAACTGTCGGAATTTCCTGCCTTTGATACCAGCCGCCACCGACACCCACCCCGCCGGGGCACCACCCACCCGACACCCCATCACCGACCACAACCGACGGACCCGCGCCACGGTAACCTCGGCCGACACCACCACAGCGGGGGAGAGGGGCACCGTGACGACACCGGTCACCGTCATCACCGGAGGCGGACGCGGCATCGGCGCCGCCACCGCCCGCCGCCTCGCCCACGCCGGCCACGACATCGCCCTCTGCTACCGCCGCGACCACGACGCCGCCACCGCCGTCCTGGCCGACGTGCACGCCGCCGGCCGCCACGGCATCGCCGTGCCCACCGACACCCGCGAACCCGACCAGGTCGCCCGCCTCTTCGACACCGCCGCCGACACCCTCGGCCCGGTCACCGGCCTGGTCAACAACGCCGGCATCACCAGCCCGATCGGACCCTTCGTCGACCTCACCGTCGACGACATCCGCCGTGTCGTGGACGTCAACGTCGTCGGCTACCTGCTCTGCGCCCAACAGGCCGCCCGCCGGATGACCGCCGGAGCCGCCATCGTCAACGTCTCCTCGGTCGCCGCGACCCTCGGCAGCCCGGGGGAGTACATCCACTACGCCGCCAGCAAGGCCGCCACCGACACCCTCACCGTCGGCCTGGCCAAGGAACTCGCCCCACGCGGAATCCGGGTCAACGCCGTCGCGCCCGGCATCGTCCGCACCGAGATCCACGCCCTGTCCGGCATGCCCGACCGACCCGACCGGGCGGCGGACCGGATCCCGCTCGGCCGCGCCGGTGAACCCGACGAGGTCGCCGCCGCCATCGCCTGGCTGCTCGGCCCGGAAGCGTCCTACACCACCGGTACGGTCCTGCGCGTCGCCGGCGGACTCTGACAGCCCGCCCGCAGGCGACGCGGAGGAGGGCCACAACCTCGTTACTTTACATAATGTACATTATCGAATCACTGCCGGGGCGGGCGGAAGAAGGGCGATCGGGGTCCGTCCGGCGCGTGTGACGCCCCTGGCCGTCGGTGCACGTCGCGCGGACGTCGAGGCGCCCCGCCGCGCCACCCTTCTGCGGCGGGCTCGGTCGTCTCGACGTCTTCGGCGACGACCGTGCGTCATCCACGTACGCGGGACGCCTCCGCGCCGAAGGCCGCAGTCACGCGTGTCGGACCGGCCGTGTCGCCGCGCTCGCAAACCCGCAGGACACAGAACGCGCGACGGCCCGCGCGGTGGACGTGGCCCGCCCGGCCAGAACCCGCGCAGCCGTCCCCCGCGTCCACGGTGCCCGGCCGACGAGTCGCCTGCAGGTGGACGACAGTCGGGCACGCGCGGCCGGGGCCCCGTTCTCGCGGCACCGTAACTCTCCGAATTCACCCCGCTCCCCTGGCGTGCCGTCAACCCGAAAAACCTGCATAATTACCCTTATGCATGAAAAAGCGGATGAAAAGGTCAGCACGTTGATCGAGGAGTTCCTGACCGCCCGGGCCACCCGGAAGCCCTCACCGCACACGCTCCAGGCGTACCGACGGGACCTGCTGGGCGTCGCCCGCCTGGCCGCCGAACAGGCCACCCCTCCCCTGTCCCCGGACGCGCTGCCGATCACCGCCCTCTCCCCCCGGTCACTGCGGGCGGCCTTCGCCGCGTTCGCCGCTCCCCGGGCGGCGGCATCGGTGCACCGCGCCTGGTCCACCTGGAACAACTTCTTCACGTTCCTCGTGGCCGAGGGCGTGGTGGCGGGCAATCCGATGCCGGCGGTCGACCGTCCCCGCGCTCCTCTCCCCCAGCCCAAGCCGCTGCGGGGCGACGACACACCGGAGCAGTTGCTCGACGCGGTGGCCCGGGCCGCCGGCCGGCAGCACGATCCGTGGCCGGAGCGGGACTTGGCGGTGGTGGCGTTGGCGCTGTGTACGGGCCTGCGGTTGTCGGAGCTGTTGGCGTTGCGGGTCGGGTCGGTGGCGGGTCGGCCGGGTGAGCGCCGGGTGGACGTGGCGGGTAAGGGTGGTCGCCCGCGGGTGGTGCCGGTCGAACCGGAGCTGGACGGGGTGCTGGCCGCGTATCTGGAGAGTCGGGTGCGGCGGTTCGGGGCGCGCTCGGTGCGGCCGGACTCGGCGTTGCTGGTGGATCGGCGGGGTGGGCCGTTGCGGCGGGGTGGCCTGCAGTACCTGGTGGACTCGTGTTACCGGCGGGCGGGGATCACGGACCGGGTGCCGGCGGGTGCGCGGTTGCACGCGTTGCGGCACACGTTCGCGACCCGGTTGGCCGAGGACGGGGCGAGCGCGGCGGAGATCATGCGGTTGCTGGGTCACGCGTCGTTGGCGTCGTCGCAGACGTACATCGAGGTGACGGCGGGTCAGCAGCGGGCGGCGGTGCGGTCGAACCGTACGCATCGGGTGTTGGTGGGTCTGGTGTCGGCGGGGTGAGTGGGGGGCTGGCTGGTGGCCTCGGCACGGGGGTCAGCCGAGGTCGACGACGAGGGGTCGGTGGTCGGAGATGGTGGAGGTGGGGGTGGTGACGGCGGTGACGGGTGGGAGTCGGTGGGCGTCGTGTCGGTCGACGAGGATGTGGTCGAGTTGGACGCGGGGTTGGGCGGCGGGGTAGGTGGGTTGGCGGCCGAGGGGTTGCCAGCCGGAGACGAGTCGGGTGGCGGTGGTGGGGAGGTTCAGGTCGCCGAGGAGGACGCGGGGTGCGGGGAGGGTGCGGAGTGCGCGGACGACCTGGCGGAGTTGGTGGGCGTTCCAGCCGGGGACGAAGGAGAGGTGGGTGGCGGCGGCGGTGAGGGGGCCGTGTGGGGTGTCGAGGACGGCGGCGAGGAGGACGCGTGGTTCGTCGTGGAGCAGGAGCAGTCCGCCGCCGGGGCCGGGTACGTAGACGGGGGATCGTACGGGTGCGGGTCGTAGTCGGGTGACCTGCCAGGTGCGGACGGGGTAGCGGCTGATGAGGCCGACGCCGTAGCAGGGTTCGCCGTGGCCGTCGTCGTCGTGGGTGAGGGGGCGGAATCGTTCGCCGGGGGTGCCGACGACGGCGGCGGCGAATCGGTGTTCGGGGGCGTGGAGGGCGCGGGCGGCGATGGCGGTGAGGTCGAGGTTTCCGCTGCGGGTCTGGTCGCGGTCGACTTCCTGGAGGGCGAGGATGTCGGCGTCGAGGGCGGTGACGGCGGCGGTGAGGCGGTCGGGGTCGACGAGTCCGTCGGCGGGTGATCGGCCGTGCAGCAGGTTGAAGGTGGCCAGGCGCACGTTATGCACGATACGTGGTGGTGGGAGGGTTGCCGGGTGGTGAAGGCGCTGGTGTGTTCGGTGTTGGTGTTCATGGCGGTCGGTGTGGCGGGGTTGTGGGTGCGGCGGCGTCGTGGCCGGTGAGGCTGCCCACAGGCGGTCTCGTGGGGGTGGGTGGGGTGGGGAGAATGGCGGCCCGTGGATGCTGTGTCGTTGACGACCCTGCTGACTGCGGCTGCCCTGGCGGGTTGGGTGGATGCCGTGGTGGGTGGGGGTGGGTTGTTGTTGTTGCCGGCGTTGTTGGTGGCGGCGCCGGGTGTGCCGGTGGCGACGGCGTTGGGGACGAACAAGTTGGCGGCGATCGCGGGGACGTCGACGGCGGCGTTGACGTATGCGCGGCACACGAAGATCGACTGGTCGGTGGCGGGTCCGGCGGCGGGGTTGGCGGTGGTGTGTGCCGGGGTGGGTGCGGCGTTGGCGGGGGCGGTTCCTGCGGGTGCGTACCGGCCGGTGGTGTTGGGGGTGTTGGTGGCGGTGGCGGTGTTCGTCGCGGTGCGGCCCCGGTTGGGGGTGGTGGCGTTGCCGGAGCGGCGGACCCGGGGGCGGGTGGTTGCGGCGGTGGTGGTTGCCGGTGGTGGTATCGCGTTGTACGACGGGTTGATCGGTCCGGGTACGGGGACGTTTCTGGTGGTGGCGTTCACGTTGCTGGTGGGGGCGGATTTCGTGCACGGTTCGGCGATGGCGAAGATCGTCAATGCGGGTACGAATCTGGGTGCGTTGGTGGTGTTCGGGTTGGCCGGGCATGTGTGGTGGTGGCTGGGGTTGGCCATGGCGGTGTGCAACATCGTGGGTGCGGTCGTGGGTGCGCGGATGGCGTTGCGGCGTGGTGCGGGGTTCGTGCGGGTGGTGTTGCTGGTGGTGGTGTTGGCGTTGTTGGGGAAGTTGGGTTACGACCAGTGGTTGGCCGGCTGACTTGACGGGCGGGGCGGTTCCGGGTGGGCGGCGTGGTGGCGCATCGCCGGCTGGTCGACCATGTGGCGTTGAACGTGCGGGCGGACAACGTGGCGGCGTTGCGGCTCTACGGGCGCCTGGGGTTCACGCCGGTGGCGGAGTACGGGGAGTTCGCGTTGTCGGTGTGGGGGTCAGTGGCGGCGGGGTGAGTCGTAGCGGCCGGCGCGGATCTCCCGTAGTGCCCGGCGGCGGGTGTCGCCGCGGAGGGTGTCGACGTAGAGGGTGCCGGCGAGGTGGTCGGTTTCGTGTTGCAGGGCGCGGGCGAGGAATCCGCTGCCGGTGATGGTGAGTGGTTCGCCGTGTTGGTCGACGCCGTGGGCGGTGGCGTGGAGGGCGCGGGGGGTCGGGAAGTACAGGCCGGGGATGGAGAGGCAGCCCTCGTCGTCGTCCTGGAGTTCGGTGGACAGTTCGAGGGTGGGGTTGATCAGGTGTCCGCGGTGGCCGTCGGCGTCGTAGACGAACACCTGGGCGTTGACGCCGATCTGGGGGGCGGCGACGCCGGCGCGGCCGGGGGCGCCGAGGAGGGTGTCCATCAGGTCGGTGACCAGGGCGCGTAGTTCGGCGTCGAAGCTGGTGACGGGTTCGCTGGGGGTTCGCAGGACGGGGTCGCCGATGATGCGGATGGGGCGCATGGTCATGGCGGAAGGTTAGCGTCCGGGTGCGGGGGGTGTGCTGTCCGGTCGGTGGGCGACGGGGTCGGTGGGGTGGTGGGAAACCGGTCGTGGGTGGGGGTCGGGGCGGTCATCATGATCGGTTCGGATTCGTTCACGAGGGTGAGGAGGACCGCCCATGTATCCGTCGTTGCGGGCGCACGCGGAGGGGATGCTCGATGTCGGTGAGGGGCATCGGGTGTTCTGGCAGGTCGGTGGGAATCCGGACGGGAAGCCGGTGCTGGTGGTGCATGGGGGGCCGGGGTCGGGGTGTGCGCCGGGGTGGGCGCGGTACCTGGATCCGGAGCGGTACCGGATCGTGTTGCTGGATCAGCGGGGGTGTGGGCGGAGCACGCCGAGTGCGGGTGACGTGTCGGTGGATCTGTCGACGAACACCACGGACCGTCTGGTGGCCGACATGGAGCGGCTGCGGGAGCACTTGGGGGTGTCGCGGTGGTTGGTGTTCGGGGCGTCGTGGGGCAGCACGTTGGGGTTGGTGTATGCGCAGCGGCATCCGGAGCGGGTGTCGGAGGTGGTGTTGTTCAGCGTGACGTTGGGGACGCGTCGGGACATCGACTGGATTTGCCGGGACATGGGGCGGGTGTTCCCGCAGGAGTGGGCGCGGTTCCGGGACGGGGTGCCGGTGGCGGACCGGGAGGGGTGTCTGGCGGACGCGTACGCGCGGTTGTTGGCGGATCCGGATCCGGTGGTGCGGGAGCGGGCGGCGCGGGACTGGTGTGCGTGGGAGGACACGCATGTGGGGACGGTGCCGGGTCATCGGCCGGATGCCCGGTATGCCGATCCGGTGTTCCGGATGGTGTTCGCGCGGTTGGTGACGCACTACTGGCGGCATGGTTGTTTCCTGGCCGAGGACGAGGTGCTGCGGGGTGTGGGGCGGTTGGCCGGGATTCCGGGGGTGCTGGTGCACGGCCGGTTGGACGTCAGTAGTCCGGTGGACGGGCCGTGGCGGTTGGCGCAGGCGTGGCCGGGGGCGCGGTTGGTGTTGGTGGAGGCGGCTGGGCACGGGGCGTCGGGGCCGGGGATGGCGGAGGCGGTGACTGCCGCGTTGGACGGGTTCGCGTCGTCGTGAGTCCGTCGGGCGGGGTCAGGGTTTGGCGAGGGCGGCGCGGAGCGGGGCGGCTTTGGCGGCGGCTTCGGCGACCTCGGCGTGGGGGTCGCTGTCCCAGGTGATGCCGCCGCCGGCCCACAGGTGCAGGTGGTGGGGGTCGGCGGCGGCGGTGCGGATGGTCAGGCCGAGGTCGATGTGGCCGGGGCCGATCCAGCCGAGGGCGCCCATGCTGGCGCCTCGGCCGACGGGTTCGGTGGCGGTGATCTGGGTGAGGGCGGCGAGTTTCGGGGCGCCGGTGACGGAGCCGCCGGGGCAGACGGCGCGGAGCAGGTCGGCGAGGCCGAGGCCGTCGGCGACGGCGGCGGAGATGGTGGATTCGGCCTGCCACAGGTCGCACCAGCGGCGGATGGCGAAGAGGTCGTCGACGCGGACGCTGCCGGTGCGGGCGACGCGGGCGAGGTCGTTGCGTTCCAGGTCGACGATCATGATGTGTTCGGCGCGTTCCTTGGCGGAGGCGAGCAGGTCGCGGTGGCCTTGGGTGGTGGCGGGGCGGGTGCCCTTGATGGGGCGGGTGAGGATGCGGCCGGCGGTGACCTCGACGAGGGTTTCCGGGGAGGCGCAGCCGATTGCCCAGCCGTCTCCGTGGAGGGTGCCGCCGTAGCGGGCGCCGGGGAGGGCGCCGAGGCGGGTGAGGGCGGGCAGGGGGTCGCCGGTGTAGGGGGCGGCGGCGTGGCCGACGAGGTTGACCTGGTAGACGTCGCCGCGGGCGATGGCGGCGCGGACGGTGTCGACGGCGGCGGCGTGCTGGTCGGGGGTCCAGCTGGGTTGCCATGGGCCGAGCCACCAGGGTCGGGGTGGGGGTGGTGGGGTGGGCTGGTGGGTGTGGGCGTGGACGACGACGGCGATGTCGGGCAGGGCGGGTGCGGGGGTGGGTGGGCCGGGTGGGGAGCCGGCCATGAGGGCTCCGGCGGTGGCGGAGACGTACAGGGAGGCGCCGCAGACGCCGGTGGGGTCGTGGTGGGTGGGGCGGGTCAGGTCGTTCACGGGCAGGCCGTGGGCGGTGAGGAAGTCCTGGACGATGGTGGCGGGGTCGCCGCCGTCGGTGGGGCGCCATTCGAGGCGGGCGTGTTCGACGAGGGTGTGCCGGCAGGTGGGTGGGGCGGCCGGTGGGTTGCTCACCCGCCGTGAAAGGGCTTCCACGCCGTCCGGTCCATGGGGGATCATCCGTTCAGCGGAATTCCGGGCAGCTCTGCGTATAGCTGCTCGATGTCGTGCACTTCCGCTTGGTACTGTGCGTCACTGGTCATGTGAACCATGACACAGTGCCCCCACAGTGCGGAGAACCCGATGTGCCAGCACCAACCCACCTGCCCCTCCGCTGAGGCGACCGACCGGGAAGCCGCCCGGATCCTCGCCTGTTTTCCCGAGCAGGGCTGGAGCCTGCTCTGCAACGGCGTGATTGTCTTCGAGGACACCGGCGAGCTGCTTCCCGACGGCCGTACCATCGCCCCGCACCGCGGGCCCGCCCGCCACGCGCTCGCCGCCTGACGGCGACACCGCGACCGCCGCCCGGCCGGCGTCCGCGCTGGTCCAGGCTAGACCCCGGAACACGCGCCACACCGGCCGGGGCGGCGTCATCACCGCTCCGGCGCGGTCCGGCTCACTCGGCGAACGCCTCCGGCGCCGGACACGAACACACCAGGTTCCGGTCGCCGTACGCTCCGTCGACCCGCCGCACCGGCGGCCAGTACCGTCCCATCCGGTCCACGCCGGCCGGGTACGCGCCCACCGACCTCGGGTACGGGTGCGGCCACTCGTCGGCCGACACCATCGCCGCCGTGTGCGGGGCGTTCGACAGCGGGTTGTCCCCCGCCGGCCACTCCCCCGACCCCACCCGGTCGATCTCCGCCCGGATGGCGATCATCGCGTCGCAGAACCGGTCCAGTTCGGCCAGGTCCTCGCTCTCGGTCGGCTCCACCATCAGCGTGCCCGCCACCGGGAACGACATCGTCGGCGCGTGGAACCCGTAGTCGATCAGCCGCTTGGCCACGTCGTCCACGCTCACCCCGGTCGCCTTCGTCAACGGCCGCAGGTCCAGGATGCATTCGTGCGCCACCAGGCCCTTGTTGCCGGCGTACAGCACCGGGAAGTGGCCGCGCAGCCGCACCGCCACGTAGTTCGCCGCGAGGACCGCCACGCCGGTGGCCCGGGTCAGCCCCTCGGCGCCCATCATCCGCAGGTACGCCCACGGGATCGGCAGGATGCCCGCCGACCCGTACCGGGCCGCCGACACCGCCGGCCGGTCGGCGTCGTGCCCGCCGACCGGGTCACCGGGCAGGAACGGCGCCAGGTGCGCCCGCACCGCCACCGGCCCGACGCCCGGACCACCCCCGCCGTGCGGGATGCAGAACGTCTTGTGCAGGTTCAGGTGCGACACGTCCGCCCCGAACCGGCCGGGCTTGGCGTAGCCGACCAGGGCGTTGAGGTTCGCCCCGTCGACGTACACCTGACCACCGGCGTCGTGGACCTTCGCGCAGAGCTGCGCGATGCCCGTCTCGTACACGCCGTGCGTCGACGGGTACGTCACCATGATCGCCGCGAGGGCGTCCCGGTGCTTGTCGATCTTCGCGTCGAGGTCGACCAGGTCCACGTTGCCGTCGGCGTCGCAGCCGACCACCACCACGCGCATCCCGGCCATCACCGCGCTCGCCGCGTTCGTGCCGTGCGCCGACGACGGGATCAGACACACGTCCCGGTGCTCCTCGGAGCGGCTGCGGTGGTACGAACGGATCGCCAGCAGTCCCGCCAGCTCTCCCTGCGAACCGGCGTTGGGCTGCACGCTCACCGCGTCGTAGCCGGTCACCTCCGCCAGCCAGCCCTCCAGCTGGGCAACCAGGTCGCGGTACCCGGCGGTCTGCGCCGCCGGCGCGAACGGGTGCAGGTGGGCGAACTCCGGCCAGCTCACCGGCTCCATCTCGGTGGTGGCGTTCAGCTTCATCGTGCACGACCCCAGCGGGATCATGCCCCGGTCCAGGGCGTAGTCGAAGTCCGCGAGGCGACGCAGGTAACGCAGCATCGCCGTCTCCGAGTGGTGGCGGTGGAACACCGGGTGGGTGAGGATGTCGCCGGCACGCGCCAGCGCGGCCGGCAGCGCCGTGTCCACCGCACCGGTCACCGGCTCCACCCCGAACGCCGCCCACACCGCCTCCAGGTGCACGCCGGTGGTCGTCTCGTCGCAGGAGATCCCCACCCGGTCGGCGTCGACCAGCCGCAGGTTCACCCCCCGCTCGGCGGCCTTCGCGACCACCTGCGCGGCCCGCCCCGGCACGTGCGCGCACACCGTGTCGAAGAACGGCACGTCCGCGACGGCCACCCCACCGGCACGCAACCCGGCCGCCAGCCGCGCCGCCATGCCGTGGGTCCGCGACGCGATCTCCCGCAGCCCGTCCGGGCCGTGGTAGACGGCGTACATGCCGGCCATCACGGCCAGCAGCACCTGCGCGGTGCAGATGTTGCTGGTCGCCTTCTCCCGACGGATGTGCTGCTCGCGGGTCTGCAACGCCAGCCGGTACGCGGGGTCGCCGGCGGCGTCGCGGGACACCCCCACCAGGCGGCCCGGCAGCATCCGCTCCAGGCCGGAACGGACCGCCAGGTAGCCGGCGTGCGGGCCACCGAAGCCCATCGGCACCCCGAACCGCTGGGTCGTGCCGGCGGCGATGTCCGCGCCGATCTCACCCGGCGCGCGCAGCAGCGTCAACGCCAGCAGGTCCGCCGCGACCGTCACCAACGCACCGGCGGCGTGCGCCGCCGCGACCAGGGGGGCGTGGTCCCGTACCGCGCCGGACGCCCCCGGGTACTGCAGGTGCAGGCCGAAGAACTCCGCGGGCAGCTCGTCGACGTCGACGTCGACGACCCGCACCTCGATGCCGAGCGGCTCGGCCCGGCCGGCGATCACCGCGACGGTCTGCGGCAGGGTGTCCGCGTCGACCACGTACACGTTGCTCTTCGTCCTCGTGGCGCGGCGGGCCAGGGTCATGGCCTCCGCCGCGGCGGTGCCCTCGTCGAGCATCGAGGCGTTCGCGGTGGCCAGGCCGGTCAGGTCGGTCACCATGGTCTGGAAGTTCAGCAGCGCCTCCAGGCGGCCCTGGCTGATCTCCGGCTGGTACGGGGTGTAGGCGGTGTACCAGGCCGGGTTCTCCAGCACGTTACGGCGGATCACCGCCGGGGTGTGCGTGCCGTGGTACCCCAGCCCGATCATCGACACCGCGACGGTGTTCCGCGCGGCGAGGGCCCGCAGCTCGGCGATCGCCTCCCGCTCGCTGGCCGGGGCCGGCAGGTCCAGGGTGCCGTGCCAGCGGATCACCTCGGGGATCGCCGCGTCCATCAACTCCTCGACGGAGCCGTAACCCACCGTCTCCAACATCCGGCGCTCACTGTCCGGGTCGGGGCCGATGTGACGGGCGACGAACTGCTCTACGGTCATGGGCTGTGCTCCCCGGGGGCCAGGTCGACGGATCGGCCTCCCCCTCTGTCGCGCCCGCACAGCGCTCCACAGTGCCTGCCCACGAGGTCCTTTTGCCTGAGAGGTTCCGGGGAGGGGTTGCCCCTTCGGCGCCGCGGCGGGACGACGCCCGCGCGGTCTCTCCCCCGTGGGTGGTACCGGCATGGTCCACGCTACCAGCGTCCGTGGCGCCCGGCGGTGGTGGCGTACCCCACCCGTGCGGGGTCAGGACACCACGTCGACCGGCGCGGCCACCAGCCGGCCGGCCAGGGCGGGCAGGAACCGCCCCAGCGGCGCGTCGACCGTCACCGCCGCGTACCCGTCGCCCCGCGTCGGCCCCTGGTTGACGATCACCACCGGAACATCCCGTTTCGCCGCCCGCAGCACGAACCGGCGACCCGACATCACCGTCAGCGACGACCCGAGCACCAGCAGCAGCCGGGCCTGTTCCACCAGATCGAAGCAGCGGGCCACCCGGGACGCCGGCACCGTCTCGCCGAAGAACACCACGTCGGGCTTGAGCATGCCGGTACGGCAGAACGCGCAGTCCACCACCCGGAACGCGGCCACCGCCGCGTCGGGGAGTTCCACGTCACCGTCCGGGTTGACCGCCGTGACCGCCGCCGTGAACCCCGGGTTCGCCTCCCGGAGCCGCCGGTCCAGTTCCTCCCGCGAGGTGAGGTTCCCGCAGTCCAGGCAGACCACCTCGTCGAGGCGACCGTGCAGCTCCACCACCCCGGGGCTGCCCGCCGCGGTGTGCAGGCCGTCGACGTTCTGGGTGATCACCGCGTCCACCAGGCCCGCGTGCTGCAACCGGGCCACCGCCCGGTGCCCGTCGTTCGGCGCGGCCCGGGCGATCAGCCGCCACCCCAGGTGGCTGCGCGCCCAGTAGCGGCGCCGCGCGGCGGTGTCACCGGTGAACGTCTGGTACGTCATCGGGGTGTGCCGGCGCGCCACCCCGCCGGGCCCCCGGTAGTCGGGGATCCCCGACTCGGTGGACAGCCCCGCGCCGCTGAGCACCACCACACCACCGGCGGCCACCAGCTCGGCCACCGCGTCGACCTGCTCCGTCACCCGTCCATGCTGCCTCAGCCACCGTGCCCGTGGCGACCGGGACGTGCGGGGGTCGACCCGCGTCCGGGCCGACCCCCGCGCGTCACCGTGGCGCGGCGGGCGGCTGCTGCCGCGGCAACGCGGGCGCGCCTCCCGCGGCGGCCACCGCCGGACCGGCACCGGCCGCCCCCACCAGCCGGTCCATCGTCCGGGCCAACTGGCTGCTGCCGTCGTCGAGCTGACGGGCCGCCGCCTGCATGTGCGAGATCATCATCTCGCCGTAGATCCGCAGGGCCTCCCGGGTGGCCACCGAGTCGTCGAAGTCCGGCCCGGCCGTACGGCGGTAGTCCTGCACCGCCCGTTCCGCCTCCTGCCGGGCCTCCTCCGCGGCGGCCTGCACGTAGCTGTCGTACTGCATGCGGGCGTACTCGGCGACCCGCCGGGCGTAGTCGTGGGCCTGGGCGATGATCTGCTCCGCCTCGCGCTGCGCGGCCGAGAGCAGGTTCACCTCCTTGGCCGCCGGCATCGCCGGACCGGCGCTGGGGATCACCCCGTGCCGGTGCAGCTCCACCCGGTCGTTGAGTCGCTCGTTCTCCGCGCGCAGGTGCGCGAGCTGCGCGGACAGCAGGTCCAACTCGTCGGCGACCTGCACCCGGAACCGGTCCACGTCCTGGTGGTCGTAGCCGCGACGGGTGAACGACCCTGTCGCGAACTCCCACCGCCGCACCCGGTCCGCGGTCAACCGCACCTGCGGCCCGCTCCCGGGCACCGGCACACCCTCGTAACTGCCGATCGGGGTCGTGTTCACCGGGCACCTCCGGAATCGTCCTGGGGCGACGACTCCACCGCCGTGCGCCACGCCGGGCCGTACCAGTACCGGCCCAGCCCCTCGTGGTGCACCTGACCGGCGTGGTAGCCGGCCCGTGACAGGGTCTGCACCGTACGCCCCACCATCTCGTCCGAACCACACACGTACACGTGCCGGGACCGCCAGTCACCGTCGGCCATCGCCCGGTCCACCGGGTACGTCAACTCCCCCGGCCGACGTGGGTCGACCCCCATCACGGACGTCACCGTCAACCACGGGTACGCCGCCGTGAGCTTGTCGACCGTGTCGGTGTCGTAGAACTCCAGCCGCGACCGGGCCCCCAGATACAGGTCCACCCGCCGGTGGGAACCCTCCGCAGCCACCTGCTCCACAAGGGCCTTGACCGGCGCCCATCCGGTACCGGAAGCCAGCAGCAGCAGGTCAGCTCCACCCGCCGCCCAGAGCGTCAACCGGTCCCCCACCGGGGCCGCCAGGTGGACGTGGTCGCCCACCGCGCACCCGTACACCAACCGGGAACTCACCGCCCCGCCCGGGGCGGCCCGCACGTGCAACTCGATGGTGCCGTCCGGGCGGGGCGCGTTCGCCGGGGAGTAGTACCGCCAGGCCCGCACCGCCGGATGGGACACCCCGATCGACTGGCCCGGCGTGAACGGCAGCAGGTACTGCGGACGCAACGTCAGCACCGCCACGTCGAAGGTCCGCCGTTCGTGCCCGACGATCTCCGCCACCCACCACGGCGGGTGGACCTGCTCCGCCGCCTGCGCCGCGTCGATCATCACCTGGGACACCAGTTGGTACGCGCTCGCCCAGTCCCGGGCCAGGTCCTCGGTCCACTGGTCACCGAGGAAGTGCCGCAGGGTGGTCAGCAACGCCTCACCGACCGCCGGATAGTGCTCCGGGCGCACCGCGAACTTCCGGTGGTCCGCGCCGAGATCCCGCAGGAAGCCGGTCAACCGGTCCACCTGGTCCACATTGGACACTATGTGGCCCAGCGCCGTCACCAGCCGGTCCCGCTGACCGGCCATGTTCGTCGGGAACATCTGCCGGGTCTCGGGATGGGACAGGAACAGCGCCGAGTAGAAGTAGAGCGGAACCTGGTCGCCGTGCGCGGCGACCAGGTTCCAGCTCTGCTTGAGCCGTGCGACGTCCACGCTCAGACGCCCGAGCGGGATCCGTCGGCCACCACCTGGTCCTGCACCTGAACCAACACCGCCCGCACGTGGTCCTGCACGTCCTCCGGCACACCCAGCTGCGTCAACGTGGCCAGCAGGTGGGCACCGACGAGCGCGTAGTGCGCCTGGGGAATACCCAACGGCTGGTGCGCCTCGGCCAGCCCCCGACCGGCGTACTCGTTCGGGCCGCCCAGCACCACGGTCAGCATCAACGCCAGGTGCCGACGCTGCCCCACCATGTCGATGTCGGTGAAGTAGCCGGCCAGCTCCGGGTCGGCGAGCACCCGGTCGTAGAACACCTCGACGGCGGCCTTGACGGCCGCCGCGCCGCCGATGCGGTCGTAGTGCGAGGGAATGGACTGCTCGGTAACCGTCACGGTCAATCCTTCCAGAAGGGAGGGGATCCGCGCGAAGGACATCGCGGACCAACGGGCGGCCAGCTGGCATAAGCCGTTCGGGCCTCACCGGCTGACCGTGTGACGGACCATAGCGTGTCCGCCCGGACGACCCGCGCCCGGCCTGTCGGCTTCCCGTCTCCCCTGTCCCGGACGGCCTGGCCCTCCGGCCCCCTCAACCCGCCTGACGTCGGGCCCGCCGCGCCGCCAGTTCGTCCCCCGCCGCCGGCTCCGTCGGCTCCGCCGGGCCGGGCACCGCCGGCTCCGCCGGCAGGTGCGACAACGAACCCTGGATCTCCTTGAAGGCGCCACCGATCGCGATGCCGAACACGCCCTGGCCGCCCTGCAACAGGTCGACCACCTCCTCCGGGGAACGGCACTCGTACACCGTCGTCCCGTCCGAGATCAACGTGATGCCCGCCAGGTCACCGACCCCACGCGACCGCAACGCCTCGATCGCCTTACGGATGTTCTGGAGGGACACCCCGGCGTCCAGCAACCGCTTCACGACCTTCAACACCACCAGGTCGCGGAAGGAGTAGAGCCGCTGCGTCCCCGAACCCGACGCGTCCCGCACGCTCGGCACCACAAGCGTCGTACGGGCCCAGTAGTCCAACTGCCGATAGCTGATGCCCACCGCCGCGCAGGCGGTCACGCCCCGGTAACCCACCGAGTCGTCACCCTCCGTCGCCATCGGTGGCGACACCTCACCGAGGCCCTGCGGCGCCGTACCCGGATCTGAATCTCGCGGCCCGTGCATCCCGACAACCTCCCCGCCCGTGCGGTGACACGTCGTTTCCGGGACGTGCACCCCTCGACACGGCAACCTTATAGCGGGGTTCAGACGTTACCGGGCACGCGCGTCGCGACACGCCGAACGATCACCCATATATCACGGACCGTGACGACGGGCAACTCCACCGACACCCGGCTGGAACACCCCCGGTTCCGACCGGCTCAGCCGGCGAAGTCCTCCGGACGGACCTGCTCCAGGAACTCCCGGAACTTCTCCACCTCGTCCTCCTGCTCGTCGGGAATCACGATCCCCGCCTCGCTGAGGACCTGCTCGGCACAACGAATCGGCGCGCCGACCCGCAACGCCAACGCGATCGAATCGCTCGGCCGCGCCGACACCCGCACCCCGTCACCGATCAGCAGATCGGCGTAGAAGACGTTCTCCTTCAGCTCGGTGATCTCCACCGCCCGCAACGGCGCCTTCAACGCCGCCAGCACGTCCCGCAGCAGATCGTGCGTCAACGGCCGGGCCGTCTTCACACCCTGCTGCTCGTAGGCGATCGCCGTCGCCTCGACCGCGCCGATCCAGATCGGCAGATAGCGGTCCCCCTCAACCTCTCTGAGCAGGACGATCGGCTGATTGGTGGGCAGCTCCACCCGAACTCCGACCACGCTCAGCTCGCGCACCGCCGCCTCCGTGTCGTTGTCACCTACGCCGCACCGCGCCCTTCCCTGCACGGTACACGGACCCCGAGACGAGCGTCCCGCGCGCACCGCGCCCGCCGCACCCGCGCCGGGGAGGGATTACCCCAGGAAGCCTACGGCACGCTCCCTGGAGCAGATCTCTGCCGCCATCCCTCAGCGGCCACCCAACGTCGACCGCAGCCCCACCCGGACCAACGCCGCGTGCAACTGCTGCGACAACGCCACCAACTCCCGGGCGGTCTCCGCCGCCCGGGCCCGCGCCGCCGGGTCGCTCTGCCGCGCCAACGGCAACAGCAACTGCGCGAACAAACCCGCCTCCCGGTCCGCCGCCGTCCGGAAGGCCCGCAGATGCCGAGGCTCGAGCCCGTACGCCGCCAGCCCCGCCACCGCCCGCGCGATGATCAGAGCGTCCCCGTCGTACCAGCCCGGCGGACTCGACACCACCACCCCGAGCCGTTCCAGCTCACCCAGGGTGGACTCCTCGATCCCGCTGCGGGCCACCAGGTCGGTACGGCTCAGCCGCACCGACGCGGACTCGACCTGCTCCGGTTCCGCCGGCGCGCGGTTGGGCACCTCACCGCCCGGGCCCACCGCGACCAACGTCGGTCGCGGCCGGCCCGCGCCGTCCGGCGAGGAGTCCCACTCGGCCAACTGCTCACGGATCACCCGCAAGGGCAGGTACTGATCCCGCTGTGCCGTCAGCACGAACCGCAGCCGGGCCACGTCGTCCCAGCTGTACTTCCGGTAACCCGCCGGTGTGCGCTGCGGCTCCACCAGGCCCTCGGCCTCGAGGAACCGCAGCTTCGAAATCGTGGTGTCGGGAAACTCCACCCGCAACTGGGCCAGCACCTCGCCGATACTCATCAGCGGTTGGGACCGGGCCGCCCCGGGCGGCATGGAGGCCGCAGGCTCGTTCACCCCCGGCCGGCCTCCTCCTCCGGGCGCGGACCGGCGATGAACACGACCCGGAACTTACCGATCTGCACCTCGTCACCGTTGCTCAGCGTCGCCGCCTCCACCCGCTCCCGGTTGACGTACGTGCCGTTCAGGCTCCCCACGTCCCGCACGGTGAACGTGCCGCTGTCGCGGTGGAACTCGGCGTGCCGCCGTGACACCGTCACGTCGTCGAGGAAGATGTCACTGTCCGGGTGCCGGCCACTTGTCGTCACGTCATGGTCCAACAGGAACCGGGCACCGGCGTTCGGACCGCGACGGACCACCAGCAACGCCATACCCGGCGGCAGTGAACCGGACATCCGGCTCGGCACCACGTCGGTGTCCGGACCCTCGAGAACTTCGTCGAGCGAACCGAGATTGAGCGTCGACGTGACGTCGAGTGGGGGGAACTCGTCGTCTGGGCGCGTCATGGGACCACCTCACGGATCTGTTCGGTCGGCGTCGGGTGGAGACCGGTGTTGGCCGCCGGGCTCAGGAACACCCGGCGGCTGGCTCCCCGGGCCCGGGAAGGCAATTCTCCACGACGCTCAACTATTTGGTTTCTCGGTCGACTGGGCGAGCCTAGCCAGCGCCGAAATGCAGGGCAACCGGACGCGCGGGAACACCCCACGATCCGGATCGGAGGACTCAGCCCCCGATGAGATCCTGGTACGCGCCCGAGGTCAGCAGACCCGCCACCGCACCGGGATCGTCCGGCCGGATCTCCAACAACCAACCCGCACCGTACGGATCGGTGTTGATCACCTCGGGCGTGTCGCCGAGCGCCTCGTTGCGCGCCGACACCGTCCCGCTCACCGGCGCGTAGATCTCCGACACGCTCTTGGTCGACTCGATCTCGCCCAGCGGCTCACCGGCCGCCACCACCGCACCCTCGTCCGGCAACTGGACGTACACGATGTCACCCAACGCGTCCTGGGCATAGTGGGTGATGCCGACCCGGACCGGGCCGCTGCCGTCACCCGCCACCCACTCGTGCTCGGCGGTGTATCGCAGGTCCTCAGGAATCACCAGACGCGTCCTTCGTCCTCGTACTGACCAATCGGCGCGCCGGGACGAAACCCGGCGCCGCCCACCGGTCAGGAGACCGGACGGGCGTGTTCCAACGTGATCGGTTCGTGCAGTGCCGAAACCTCGGCAACCTCACGATCCTCAAAGCTCACGTTACCGCCGTCACCCTTGATCGATGCGGCCACCCCGCCGGGAATGTTCAAGGCGGTTCGCATCGTCGCCGGGTCACCGATCACCGTGATCGAATACGGCCCGGTCATCCGCCGCCCGTCGACCACCAGGCCACCGCCCTCGCCGTCCAGGAAATACGTCGACGCGATGATCCGCACCGGCGATCCGACCCCACCGGAGATCTGCATCGCCTCCGCGCCCGCGCCCCGCAACTCCTGCACCGCGTCGAGAACCCGACTCGCCGGGATCGACCTGCTCCCGCCGCTGATCCGGATCGTCAACCCCGGCCCGGTCGCCGGCAACGTCCCCGCCAGAATCCCCAGCTCGTCGGCGCGCCGCGCCGCCTCCTCCAGCGCCGCCTCCCGCCCCTGCGCGCCCGAGGCCAACTGCCGCTGGCTCTCCTCCAGCTCGGCGATGTCCTGCCGCAGCCGGTTCTCCCGGGCATCCAGGTCGGAGAGGATCCGCACCAGGTCCTCCTGCCGGGCCGCCGACAGGGTCGGATCGGTCGACGTGGTCTTCAACTGCACCACCAGGGTGAACCCCAGCAACGCCAGCAGCACCGCGATCATCACCGACGCGGAACTCATCCGCTTCCTCGACGCGGCCCGCGGCCCGTCACCTGCCGCCACCGAACGGCTCAGGTCGACGGTGGCCTCCTCACCGTCCGGACGGTCGCCGTCAGGGCCGGTCCGCTCCCGCTGCGGTTCGCTCCGCAGCGGCACGGTCTCGTCCGGGTCGGGGGCGTCGGGACGCGGATCCGGCTCCGCCGCCGGACCGGTGGGCCGGGACGGCCCGGTCGGCTCGGGCCAGCCGGTGCCGGTGTCACTCTGCTCGTCGCTCATCGCCCACCAACCTACGCCCGGAACAGGTGCCGGCGGATCGCCGCCACGTTGCCGAAGATCCGCACGCCCAGGACGACCACCACACCGGTGGAGAGCTGCCCGCCCACCCCCAACTGGTCACCCAGGTACACGATCAGCCCGGCGACCAGCACGTTGGAGATGAACGACACGACGAACTGCTTGTCGTCGAAGATCCGGTCCAGCTTCGCGCGCACCCCGCCGAAGACCGCGTCCAACGCCGCGACCACGGCGATCGGCAGGTACGGCTGCAAGCCGGCGGGAACGGTGGGGTCCAGGTACACCCCGAGCACCACACCGGCGATCAACGCCAGCACCGCGATCATCGGCCACCTCCGGAGGGGCTGGGAGACGACGTTCCCGAACCGGACGGCCGGGGAACACTGGAGGAACCCGCCGTCGACGACGACGGGGACGGCGACGGCGACGGCGTCACCGGTGGGCTGGCGTAGCGCAACTGCGAGTTGGTGGCCGCCTCCGGCAACGTCAGGTCATCGGCATCCCGTGACCCGAACGACAACCCGGTCTCGTCGGCGACCCGCCGCAGCAGCGCCGCGGTGGTGCTCGCCTCGAACTGGCGGCGCATCCCGTCCGGTCCGATCGCCGAGACCCGGTACGGGCCGGTCACCGGCCGGAAGTCCACCAGGATCGCCTCGCCGGCCGAACGGATCGTCGACGTCGAGGTCAGCCGCTGGTCGTTGACCGCGATGGCCTCCGCGCCCGCCGCCCACAACGCGTTCGCCACCATTTGCAGGTCCCGGTACAGCACCCGCCCCGGCCCGGGACCACCGGCGCCGGTGACCGCGTCCTGGTTGCCGGGGGCGTCGGCGAGCTGCACCACCAGGCCGTCCCCCCGGACCCGGCCCAGCCCGGTCGTCGCCTCCAGGTCCCGCAGCCGGGCCGCGGCACTGCGGGTCAACGCCGCGTCCCGCTGCCGGGTGACCTCCTCGCGTAACTGCTCGGCACGACGGGTCAACCGGTCGGTCTCCTCCTGCCGTTCCCGGATCTGACTCACCAGCCCCGACCGGGCCTGACTGCGGTCGGGTTCCTCCGCGACGGTCTGCCGGTAGGCCACCGCGAACAGGAACCCCAACGCCACCAGCACCACCGCGCTGACCACCCGCCCCGACCGGACCCGGGCCGGCGACGGCGGTTCCACCCGCCGTCGCGCCGCCGCGTCGGCGTAACCGTGGTCGAGGGGGTTGCGGAACAGCTCGGTGAGGAAGTCCGGCGCGAAGACACGGTCGCCACGGCCGCCGCCGTGGCGGGGGTCACGGTCGTCCCCGTCACGTGGGGATCCGGTCATGCGGCGGCTCCGCGACCACGTCGCACCAGCTGGCCGGCCTGCACCACGTAGAACGCGCCGGCCACCCAGTAGAGGACCAGCCCCCACCAGGCCAGGCCCCAGCCGATCGCCGCGGCGGCCGTCGCCACCGCCGGGGTGGTCGTGGCGAGCAGCAGGATCGGGAACGCGGCCAGCAGCACGAACGTGGCCGTCTTGCCCACGTAGTGCACCGGCGGTGGCCCGTAGCCGTGGCGGCGCAGCACCGCGAGGGCGCCGAGGAGCAGCAGTTCCCGGCCGAGCAGCGCGGCGGTGAACTGCCACGGCACCACCTCCCGCGCGGTGAACGCGAGCAGGGTGGCGAGGATGTAGAGGCGGTCGGCGAACGGGTCGAGCAGCTCCCCCAGCCGGCTCACCTGACGTAGCCGGCGGGCCACCCATCCGTCGACCCAGTCGGTGGTGCCGCCGATCGCCAGCACCACGATCGCGGCGACGTCGGCCTCGACGGCGAGGAACAGGTAGAGGAAGAGCGGCACCCCGAGCAGCCGGACGAAGCTGATCAGGTTCGGCAGGGTCCACACCCGCGAGCCCGCGTCCGTCGACTGGTCGACGGTGTCTCCGGACGGCTGGTCGTGCCCCGTCCGAGCCTGCCGACGCGACACCGAACCTCCCTCCGCGACACGGTCCGACGCCCGGCCGGTGGTCGGGGCGCTGCGGAGAGACGTGCGCGCTGCCGGGCCGGCGGTCGCCGGCACCCTCTGCCCCGTCTCGGGGCGCTGACGTGAACCCGGACCCATGGTGATCATGGGCCGCCGATTCGCGGTGCCACTATATCCGGCTCCCGTCTCCGGTCCGTGGTGCCGGTCGTTGGAGCGGGGTGTGAGCGGCGCACGTCGAGCAGGGGTGCCGGTCGACACGTCGCCTAACCCGTCCTAGGATGACCGGGTGGGCCGGGGCCGTCAGGCCGTCCGGGCCGCCGGGTCGCGCTGCGCGGGCACCGGTTCCCCGAGCGCCGCCGCCTGCCCGAAGGCCAACAGGGCCAGCAGCAGCTCGTGCTGCGCCCGGCTCGGCATCCGGTCCAGGACCGCCTGCACCGCCCGGTGCCGCCGTTCCTTGATCTCCCGCAGCAGGTTCTCCGCCGCCGGGGTCGGCACCAGGTGGACCTCGCGGCGGTCCCGGGGGTCGGCCACCCGACGCACCAGCCCGGTCGCCTCCAGCCGGTCGCAGAGCCGACTCGCCGACGACGGTACGACGTCCAGCAGCTCGGCCAACCGGTTGACGTTGGTGCCCGGCCGCTCCGTGATGATCGACAGCACGCGGAGCTGGGTCGGCGGCACCGACACGCTGTGCCGGGAGGCGGCCGACTCCAGCACACCGACGAGAGACCCGGCCGCAGCCTCGACCGCCGCGGCCAGATTCGGAGGTCGCTCCACCCGATGTCCCCTGCGATTGTCCCGTGTGGGTCGTCCCCGCACGTTCGGCTACTGCTCCCGCCCGTCCCGGCGCGGAAGTCCCCGCCAGTCGAGGCACACGACCACCGCATCATCGCGCAGATCGGCGTCAGCGTGGTAGGCGTGCAGTTCGCGCATCACCGTACCAACCGCCTCGGCCGCCGGTTGCAGCCGTGTCGATCGCATGGCCCGGGCCATCGCCCGCCGCCCGTACGGCTCCGCGCCGTCCGGGTCCGCCGCGTAGACCCCGTCGCTGACCGCGAACAGCCGGTCCCCCGGCTCCAGGGCGAACTCCTGCAGCTCGTAGCGGGTGTCGGGAAACATGCCCAGGGGCATCTGCTGTTCCAACGGGATCCGCTGCACCACTCCGGCGCGAGCCCGCAGCAGGTGCGGCGAGCCGGCGTCGACGGCCCGCACCCGCCCGGAGGGCACGTCCACCTCCAGCAGCAGGGTGGCCACGTGCCGGCTGCCCCGATGCTGGTAGAAGATCGTGTCGGAGGCCAGCTCGGCCTGCTCGACGAGACTCCCACCGGAACGGCGGGCATTGCGCATCGCGTTGACGGTCACCGAGGTCAACAGTGCCGCCGGCAGGCCAGTGCCCGTGCCGTTGAGCACCGTCACGGTCAGCCGGTCGGTGTCCAACGACCAGTCGAAGTGGTCGCCGCCGACGGAGTACGCCGGTTCGAGCTGCCCGGCCAGCAGGAACGCGGCGTGGTCGAGGCTGCGTCCGGGCAGCAGGTCCCACTGCATCTCGGCGGCCAGGGTCAGCCGCTCCCGCCGCCGCACCCGACGGTACCGGTCGGTCTCCCGGTCGGCGGCGCGCAACGCCACCGCCAGGTCCCCGGCGACCTCACCGGTCCAGGCGAGCAGATCCGGCCCCGGCGGCGCGGTCAGCTCCACCAGCAGCACCCCGAGCCGTTCCCCCCACACCGTCAGCGGCAGCCACAGCTGGCAGCGTCCGTCCCCGGCGTCGTCGAGCACCGGCTGCTGACTGCGGAAGCACCGGGGTGCGCCACCCTTGCCGTGCAGCGGCCCGGCGTCGGACAGCGTCGGGTCGAGCACCGGCCACAGGCCGGTGATCCGGTAGTCGGCGATGAAGACGTCCGTCCGCAGCGCGCCGGTCGACGAGCGGACGAGCCGGTCGGCGACCTCCACCAGCCGGTCGGGTGGGGCCTGACGTAACGCGCGCGACACCGGTGCGGGCGCCTGCGGCATGGATGCCTCCGAGAAACTGTTGCCGTACGGCAAGCAAGCATACGGAGGACGTCGCGGGCGCCTCGCCCGCGGTCACCCGGCGGGCTTCACCGCCACCGCCCCGTAGAACGCGTCGGGCACCGCCACGGGGGTGCCCTCCGGCCGCCACCGGGCCACCGGCACGATGCCGTCAGCGGTCGGCTGCCAGCGTCCCAGCAGCCGGGCGAACGACTCCGGCGGCCGCATCCGGAACGCCGGACCCATCATCGCCAGGGCCTCCGGGTAGCCGGCGAGCTCCTCGGTGTCGAAGTCGACGGCGAGCCGACTGCCCGGCGCCACCGCCTCGTACAGGTCGTCGAGGGTGCGGGCGAGGGTGTCGTCGTCGAGGAACGCGGCCAGCCCGAGGAAGACCAGCCCCACCGGCCGGTCGCCCCAGCCCGGAAGGTACCGCTGCCGCAGTGCCGGGTCGATACTGCCACCGGAGTCGGTGGCATCGGCGAAGCCGTAGCCAACCCGGTCGTGGCCGGCGACCATGCGCTGCCCGATCTCGACCGCCACCGGGTCCACGTCGGTGTAGAGGACGGTCGCCCCCGGCACCACCTCGTGGACGTTGCCGCAGGTCGGCACACCCGCGCCGAAGACCAGGAAGGAATCCACACCGGCGTCGGCGATGTGCCGCACCGCCCGGCCGAGGAACGCCCGCAACGACCGGAACACCGGCGCGCACGGCCCGTACGCCTGCTCGAAGGCGCGCGCGGCGGCCACGTCGACCGGGAAATGGTCACTCCCGCCGAGCCAAAAGTCGATCATCCGGGCAGTGCTCGGCGCGGTCGGCTCGGCCATCGTCTCGTCCCCCTCCACTGTGGTGGCCGACAGCGTACCGACCGGCATCCTGACCGGTATCGCCACGGCGTACCGGCCCCGGCCGTGATACTGGGCCGAGGTGGTCGGCCCCGTCACGTCCGGCGGGCGTGCCGGACCGGACGGCGCGGAAGGGGACACGGCGGTGAACTCGGCGGACGGCGCGGCGGTGGTGGTCGGGGTGGACGGATCACCGCAGGGACTGCGCGCGGTGCGCCTGGCCGCCGTGGAGGCCGACCGGCGAGGCCGGCCGCTGCGCGTGGTCCACGCGTTCATCTGGCCGCTGCTGCGGGTCAGCGGTGCCCCACCGGCCGGCGGGCCACCGGGCAGCGGACTGCGGCAGCAGGCCCACCGGATCGTCGGCGAGGCCGTCGACGAGGCCCGGGCGACCGTGGCGGACCTACCCGTCACCGGGGAGATCATCGACGGTGGCGCCGCCGCGGTGCTGCTCGGCGAGTCCGTCACCGCCACCGTGGTCGTCGTCGGCGACCGGGGCCTGGGCGGATTCACCTCACTGCTGGTCGGGTCGGTGGCGATCCAGGTCGCCGCGTACGCCGACTGCCCGGTGCTGGTGGTCCGGGGCGCCGACCGGACGACCGGTCCGGTGGCCGTCGGGGTGGACGGCTCCGACCTGTCCCGGCTGGCCGTGCAGGTCGCCGCCGAGCAGGCGGCATGGCGGGGCACCGGGCTGCTGGCGGTGCACGCCTACCGGCATCCGGTGTCCACCCGGCCGGGGGACATGCAGCCCCTGGTGCACGAGGAGGGGGCCCTGCGGGGCGAGGAGGAACGGGTGCTCGCCGAGTCCCTGACCGGGCTGGCCGAACGGCACCCGCAGGTGCCGGTGACCCCGCAGGTGGTCCACGCCCGGCCCGGTCCGGCGTTGACGGAGGCGTCCCGGCAGGCGCAGCTGCTGGTGGTGGGCGCGCGGGGCCGGGGTGAACTGACCGGCCTGCTGCTCGGATCGGTGAGCCAGTCGGTGCTGCACCACAGTGACTGCCCGGTGACCGTGGTCCGCGCCTCGCGCTGACGTCGCCGGGCCGGCCGTGGAGGCCGTTGCCGCCCGACCGGGCGGCATGGCCGGGGACGCGGCGGGTACACGGCGTACGCCAACGGTCACGACGACGCACAGGGAGGCGGGGGGCATGCCGGGACCACGACCGGGCAGTAACGCGTACGACAAGGAACGGGCCCGACTACGCAAGCTCGTCGAGGACTCCGGGCGGGCCGCCGACGACGAGGCCAACGAGGTCGCCAACCGGATCCTGCAGGAGGACCGGGGACAGCGGGGCATGGCGCGCGGTGAACGGACCTTCGGCCCGAAAGCCGAACGGGAACCGGGTGATCCCCGATGAGGGGCGCCGCGGTCGACGGAATGATCGCCGGCGCGGTCGGCAGCGCCGCCCTGAACATGGTCGGCTACCTCGACATGGTGGTGCGGGGCCGCCCGGCCAGCAGCACCCCCGACGAGACAGCAGGCCGGCTGGCCGGGGCCACGCACGTCGACCTGGGCGCGGGGGAACCGGCCGCCAACCGGCGCGCCGGCCTCGGTCCGCTGCTCGGCTACGGGCTGGGCGTGGGCGTCGGCGCGCTGTTCGCGGTGGCGGCCCACTGCCGCCCGGTGGCACCGCCGGTGGCCGTGGCGCTGCTCGGCGCCGGGGTGATGGCGATGTCCGACGGCACGATGACCGCCCTGCGGGTGACCGACCCCCGCGGGTGGAGCCGCACGGACTGGCTGGCCGACATCGTGCCGCACCTGGCGTACGGGGTGGCGGCCGCCGCCACCTGGTACCGGCTGCGGCCGCCCTGCCGGTGCTAGCCCCGGCGCTCGCTGTCGTCGTCGGCGACCTGCTCGCCGGCCGGCCCGTACGGTGAGGTCTGTCCGCGCGGCACCGGCCGGCCCCGGTCGCCGGTGCGGGAACCGCCGAGGGGATGCCCGGTCGCACCGGGTCCCTTGGCGTCCTGCACCGCGTCGTTACGGGCGTTGCGCCGCAACTCCGGCTGCTGTGGGTTCGACACGGCGTCTCCTTCCGGTCGGATGGTGCGCGACGGTGCGCCGCCGTGCACCGGTTACCCGGGCCCGGCGGCCCCATGCGGCATCCCGACCCGACGGATCAGCCCCGCCCGAGGGCTGATCCGTCGCGCCCCGGGTACATCCCGCCGGTGAGCGACGAACGCGCGGTGGCGCGGGCCCTGCTGCGCCGCCAACCCGACACCTACGCCGGCCAGGCCGGAATCCGGCTGACCGACCGGCCCGCCGCCCTGTACCAGCTGCTGGTGCTGGCCACCCTGCTCAGCACCCGGATCCGGGCGCAGGTGGCAGTGGCCGCCGCCCGGGAACTGTTCGCCGCCGGCTGGCGGACCCCGCAACGGATGGAGGCCGCCACCTGGCAGGACCGGGTCGACGCGTTGGGACGCGGCCACTACCGCCGCTACGACGAGCGGACCGCCACGATGCTCGGCACCGGGGCACGGCTGTGCCTGGACCGGTGGCGCGGGGACCTGCGGCGGCTGCACACCACCGCCGACGGGAACCCGGCGGCGTTACGGCGACTGCTCACCGCGTTCCCCGGGATCGGCCCCACCGGCGCGGACATCTTCCTGCGCGAGGTACAGACGGTGTGGGCGGACGTGCGGCCCTTCGCCGACCGGCGGGCCCTGGCGGGCGCGGACCGGCTCGGCCTACCCACGTCCGCGGAGGGCCTGGCGGCGCTGGTCGCCCCGGCCGACGTCGGCCGGCTCACCTCCGCGCTGGTGCGGGTGGCCCTGGGTGAGGAATCCCCCGCCGAGGTGACCCGGGCCGCCACCGACCGCCGGTGACGGCGCGGCGGCGCGCTCGACCTGAACGGCGTGACCGCCCCGGGCACGGCTCGGGACGCACCGCCGACACCGGCTTACTTGGCCGCGGAGCCGCCCGGCTTCGTCAGGTTCCACACCAGCAGCGCGGCGAGCAACGCCAGAACGATCACCCCGTTCGACACCCGCCCGGTCTCGCCCGGATCCCGTCCCGCGCTGCCGAAGTAGAGCACCACCAGTCCGGCCAGCACGGTGACGAACGTCCGTAGTCCTCGGTCCTTCACCTCACCGACAGTAAGCGGAATGACAAGCGCGAAACGGAAATAGTGGTGGGGTCACCCGTCCAGGTGGCGACGCCCGTCACCCTCCGACGGCGCACCCTCCGGCGCAACGGGCGTCACCCGCCGGGGCGCCACCCTCGACGCGCCGGCACCGCCCGAACAACCCGACGACCCCGCGCCCACCGGCCGCACCCGCACCTGCCGGACCGCCCGGTCCACCACCCGCACCACCTGAACCGTCAACCCCGGCAGACACACCGTCTCCCCCACCCCACGGGGCACATAACCCAGACCGGCCAACACCAGACCCGCCACCGTCGTGTACTCCCCCGACACCGCGAACCCCACCGGCACCCCCACGTCGGGCAGGTCATGCAACGGAAAATCACCCGGCAGCAGCAACGCCCCGTCCGGCTCCCGCACCACCGCCCGCACGTCCCGGTCCGTCTCGTCGTACAACTCGCCGACGACCTCCTCCAGCAGGTCCTCCATCGTGACGATCCCGTCGACGCCACCCCACTCGTCCACCACCAGCGCCAACCGCTCCCGCTCCACCCGCAACCGGCGCATCGCCTCCGACACCGGCACCGACCCCGGCAGCAGCAACGGCGGCCGGGCCCGACCCGCCACCGTCGGCGCACCCGCCCCCACCAGGTCCCGGATGTGCACCACCCCCACCACGTCGTCCAACCCGCCGCCCCCGACCACCGGCGACCGCGACCGGCCCGCCGCCGCCAGCCGACGCATTCCCTCCCCCGGCGACAGGCCCGCCGGCAACACCGTCACGTCACGCCGAGCCACCAGCACCTGCCGCACCGTCCGGCCCGCGATGTCGAACGCCCCGGTCAGGATCTCCCGCTGCTGCGCCGACAGGCCACGCTGGCTGACCAGCATCTCCCGCAGCTCCTCCTCGGTCATCTCCTCCCGCCGCGCCCGCGGATCACCACCCACCACCCGCACCACCGCGTCGGTGGTCACGCTCAACAACCACACCGCCGGCCGCGCCACCCACGCCGCCGCGTCCAACACCACCGCGCCCCGCAGCCCCCACCGCTCCGCCCGCTGCATCGCCAGCCGCTTCGGCGCCAACTCCCCCACCACCAGCGTGACGAACGTCAACACCACCGTCACCGCCAGCACCGCCACCGGCCCCGCCGCCTGACCGAGGAACCCCAACGGACCCACCAGTGGACGCGCCAACGACACCGCCGCCGACGCCGACGCCAGAAACCCCGCCAACGTGATACCCAACTGGACCGTCGCCAGGTACCGGTTCGGATCCCGGGCCAGCCGCGCCAGCCGCGCCCCCCGACCACCGGCCTGCGCCAGCCGCCGCAACTGGCCCTCCCGCAACGACACCAACGCCATCTCACTGCCCGCCAACGCGCCGTTGACCAGCACCAGCACCACGACCAGCGCCACCTGCCCCAGCAGACCCCCCACCCGCAAACCTCCGGTCCGCGCCGCAGTCAGTCCCGCTCCAGGTCACCCAACTCGATCGAATGGGTCATCAACCAACGCGCCAACGCCGGCATCCCGAACAGCCACACCGGCGCGGACTCCGTCGTCCCGTTCGTCGCGACGATCGCGAACCGCAGATCAGGAGCCCGGTACGCCTCGATCCGCCACCGATGCAGCCGGTCCCGCCAGACCGCCGAAGGGTCCATGCGCCCACCGTAACCACCGGCCCGACCACCCCACCCCCGGAATCGACCAACCCGCCCACCAGGTCAGCGCGACACCACCGTCCGCACATCCCCCGGCAACCGGCGGGTCACCCCCCGACTGTCCAGCAACTCCAACAACGGCACCGCCACCCGACGCGTCGTGTCCAACGCCTGCCGGGCCGCGCTCAGCGTGAACGGCTGCGGCAACCCCGCCAACACCCGCACCGCCTCCTCCACCACCCCCGGCAACAACACCACGCCGGCCGCCAACCGCAGCAACACCCCCGCCCGTACCGCCGCGCCGACCTCCCGGGGCCCCAACCCCAACTCCACCAACCGGTCCGCCTCCGGCGCCCGGAACGGCCGCGACCGCGACTCCTCCCGCAGCCGATCCACCGCCCGCACCACCGGCTCCGGCAACGCCGACACCGGCCCCGAACCGACCCGACCGGCGTGCACCCGCAGCGGAGCCCGCACCAACGCCTCCACCAACGACCGCTCCGGCAACCCCAACCGCTGCCGCAGCACCTCCACCGGCACCCCCGACTCCAGCGGATGCTCCACCGCGTACCGGGACACCTCCACCACCAGCCGCGCCCCCAACCGGGCCCAGTGCCCCTCGTCCGCCAGCCAGTCGCCCACCACCGGCACGACCGTCACCGGCGGCACCCCCATCCGGGTCAGGTCACCCGCCCGCACCAGCCCCCGCCGCCGCACCTCCCCCACCGGATCGGCCCGACCATCCAGACCGGCCAGCACCCCCGCCCGCACCGCCGCCGCGCCCCGACGCACCAACGGCGGCGGCGCCACGTCCAGCACCCTCACTCCGCCGGCCACCAGCCGCCGCCCCGGATCCCGCAGCACCGCCCGATCCCCCACCAGCAGCGGCAACGGCCGGGCCAACCGCAGCCGGGCCGTGTCCACCCCCAACGGCCGCACCCGCACCGGCACCGCCGCCGACCCCACATGCAGCATCACCGCCGCCGGCAGCCCCGCCACCGGCTCACCGGAGATCCGCACGTCCACCAGGTCGGTACGGCCGAACCCGTCCGGCGTCACCAACGCGTCCCCCCGGGCCATCCGCTCCCGCGCCACCCCCCGCAGGTTCACCGCCACCCGCGCCACCGCCGACACCTCCTCCCGGGCCACCCCCAGGCTGTGCAGGCCCCGCACCCGCACCCGCGTGCCGTCGGCGGCAACCTCCACCTCGTCACCGACCCGCAGCCGACCCGCCCGCAGCGTGCCCGTCACCACCGTGCCGCTACCCCGCACCGTGAAACACCGATCCACCCACAACCGCACCGGCCCATCGACCACCGGCGCCGGCAACCGCGCCCCCAGCCGGTCCAACGCCCCCCGCAGCTCCGGCAGACCCACCCCCGTCACCGCGCTGACCGGCACCACCTCCACCGCACCCAACGACGTACCGGCCACCTCCGCCCGGGCCCGCGCCGCCACCGGCCCCGGATCCGCCAGATCCGCCCGGGTCACCGCCACCAACCCGTACGCCACCCCGAGGGCGTCCAACGCGGCCAGGTGCTCCGCCGACTGCGGCATCCACCCCTCGTCCGCCGCCACCACCAGCAACACCGCCGGAACCGGACCCACCCCGGCCAGCATGTTCGGCACGAACCGCTCATGCCCCGGCACGTCCACGAACGCCACCGTCGCCCCCGACGGCAACGACGTCCACCCGAAACCCAGATCGATCGTCATGCCCCGGCGCCGCTCCTCGGCCCACCGGTCCGGTTCCATCCCCGTCAACGCCCGCACCAACGTCGACTTGCCGTGATCCACGTGCCCGGCAGTCGCCACCACCCACATGCTCAACCAGCCACCCGCGCCACCGCCGCGCACAGCACCTCGTCCGCCGACTCCGGCACACACCGCAGATCCAGCAGCAACCGGCCCCGCACCACCCGACCCAGCACCGGCGGGTCACCCACCCGCAACGGCTCCGCGAACCGCTCCGGCAACGCCACCGCCCACGACGGCAACTCCACCCCCGGCGCGCCGCCACCACCGACCACCGACCCGCACTCCACCACGTCGGCCGGGCACCCGCCGGCGGCCAGCCGGTCCCGCAACCGGGTCGCCCGCGCCCGCAACCGCGCCGCATCGGCCCGCAGCGCCCGCCAGGTCGGTGTCGCCGGGTCCCGCAGCGTCGCCGCCAACGCCGCCAACGTCAACTTGTCCACCCGCAACGCCCGCGCCAACGGATGCCGCCGCAGCCGCTCCACCACCTCGGCCGCGCCCAACAGCAACCCCGCCTGCGGGCCACCGAGCAGCTTGTCCCCACTGGCCGTCACCAACGCCGCCCCCGCCCGCAACGCGCCCGCCGCGTCCGGCTCCGCCGGCAACACCGGATCCGGCGCCAACAACCCCGACCCGATGTCCACCACCACCGGCACGCCCAACGGCGCCAGCCGCTCCACCGGCACCGACGCGGTGAACCCCGACACCACGAAGTTCGACGGATGCACCTTCAACACGAAACCCGTCTCCGGGCCCACCGCCGCCGCGTAGTCCGCCACCGACGTCCGATTGGTGGTGCCCACCTCCCGCAACCGCGCCCCCGTACTCACCAGCAGATCCGGCAACCGGAACCCGTCACCGATCTCCACCAGCTCACCCCGGCTGACCACGATCTCCCGGCCCGCCGCCAACGCCGTCGCCGCCAACACCAGCGCCGCCGCACCGTTGTTCACCACGTGCACCGCACCGGCCGCCGGCACCGCCGCCGCCAACGCCTCCAACGCGTCCCGGCCCCGCCGCGCCCGCCGCCCCGTCCGCAGATCCAACTCCACGTCCGTGTGCCCCGCCGCGGCCACCACCGCCTCGACCGCCGACACACCCAACGCCGCCCGGCCAAGGTTCGTGTGCAACACCACCCCGGTCGCGTTCACCACCTGCCGCGGCAACCCCGCCGGCAACGACGCCACCGCCACCGCCGGCACCTCCTCCGGGCCGATCTCCCCGGCCCGCGCCCGCCGCTGCGCCCCGACCACCGCCGCCTTGACCCGGTCCCGGCCCCACACCCCGACCGCCGCAGCCACCCGGGGATCCGCCAACACCACATCCGTACGCGGCACCCGCCGCCGCGGATCAACCGCCCCCACACCCACCACCCGCCCTGTGAAAGCTGGCGGAGACGGACGGGAATCGAACCCGCCTGACCCGGATCCCGGGCCACACCGGTTTTGAAGACCGGGAGGGGCACCAGCCACCTGAACGCCTCCACCCGGCACTAAACCACAACCCCCGGCCGCCCACGCGGCAAGGTCGCCTACCGGCCCCCCACCCGCCGATCCAACCGCTGCCGCTGCGGCACCACCGTGTACTTCGGATCCCGCGCCGACGCCACCCCACCATGGAAGATCCCGAACCGCGTCGCCACCGACGCCGCCAGCAACGCCACCCCCGACACCGCCGACACCACCCGACTCCGCCGGCCCACCAGCGCCCCCACCACCCCGGCCGCCGTCAACACCCGCCCCGCCCGCAACAACCGGCCCGCCAACCCCACCCGGTACGGCTCACTCAACAACCCCAACCGCGTCTCCACCCGGTGCGCACCGACCAACTCCATCGCCGCACCCGCCACCGCCATCCGCCGCGCCGGCCCCGCCTCACCCACCGGCGCCGCCAACAACCCCACCCCCGCGCCACTGGCCAACGCACTCCCCGCGAACACCACCGGCAGCTCCGGCCACGCCTCATGCCACGACGGCACCGCCGTGTTCGCCAACAACACCCCCGTGTACGTCGCCAACGCCGGCGCCGTCACCGCCGCCACCCACCCGGCACCCCGCCCCACCGGCGGCAACACCCGACGCGCCAAACCCGGCACACCACGGCCCGGCAACCACGGCGCGGCCTCCGCCACCGCCGCCACCCCCGCCGCCGGCCCGAACACCGCCAAAATCCACGTCCCCACCGACATCGGCGACGTCACCTTCACCACCCGCAACATGTGATGGAACCGCGCCGGCCGACCCAAGTCATGAACCAGGAACACGGTGCTCGCCCCCACCGCACCCAACGCCACCAGCCGACCCGCCCGCCGCAACACCGGCCGACCCGTCACCTGGCCCCCCACCGCCAGCAACGACGACCCCGCCGCCAACCCCCCGGTGAACAGATACGCCGGAATGTCCCACCGCCACACCGGAGCCTTCACCACCGGCCGCCCGTAGTACGAGGTGAACTCCACCGGCGGCACCGCCAACTCCTCACCACCCCGACGACGCCCCGCCGGCACCGCGCCGACGCCCTCCACGCCCGCCGCCCGCTCCCGGAACCGACGGAACAACGCACCCACCGGCCGCCCGTCCACCCCACCCCCGAACGCCCCGGAGCGCCCGTCACCGCCCCGGCCGACCCCGGTCACGACGAACGCCCCAGGAACGCCGCCACCGCCGCAGCCGCCATCGCCAACGCCGCCACCCCCGCCCGCCGCCACATCCGCGGCAGATCCCGCGTCGTCACCACCGGATCCGGCGGCAACCCGTACACCTCCGGCTCATCCAGCAACAGGAAGAACGCACCGTCACCACCCACCCCGTCGTCCGGATCGGCACCGTACAACCGCGCCTCCGCCACCCCCCGCTCGTGCAGCACCCCCACCCGCGCCGCCGCCCGCTCCCGCAACTCCGCCAACGGCCCGTACTGGATCGACTCCGTCGGACACGCCTGCGCACACGCCGGCGTCGCCCCCGCACCGATCCGGTCGTAACACAACGTGCACTTCCACGCCCGACCATCACCCCGACGCTGATCGATCACCCCGTACGGACACGCCGGCACGCAGTACCCGCACCCGTTGCAGATGTCCTCCTGCACCACCACCGTCCCGAACTCCGTCCGGAACAACGACCCCGTCGGACACACGTCCAGACACGCCGCATGCGTGCAGTGCTTACACACGTCCGACATCATCAACCAGCGGAAATCCGACCGGACCCCACCACCGGCCCGCCCCGGCGGCTGCGAACCCGGCATCCCCAGGAACTGCGGGCCACCCGCCGACCCGTGCCCCGCCGACACCGAACCCGACGACCCCCCGTGCGGCCCAGCCGGAAGACCCGCACCGCCCACCCGCCCCGGCTGCTCCACGAACGCCACATGCCGCCACGAATTCGCCGTCAACGCCCCCGTGTTGTCGTACGACATGCCCAACAGGTCCAGGCCCGACCCCGGCACCCCGTTCCACTCCTTGCAGGCCACCTCACACGCCTTACACCCGATACACACACTCGTGTCGGTGAAGAAACCCATCCGCGGCGGGGCATCCGTCCAACCCGCATCCGGCGCCGGATCCACCGGCCCGAACAGGCTGTTCCCGTCAACCATCACACTCCCCGCCCGCCGCCTCCACCGGCAACCCCGCCCGCCGCCGGTACTCCTCCACCAGGCCCCGCAACGCCGCACCCCTCGGCCGCCGCCCCGCCCGCACGTCACACGTACCGACCTTGCTCTCCTGGATCAACACATTCGGATCCAACGTGATCCCGAACAGATCGTTCGCCGAATCACCCGTCACCAGACCCTCCGACCCGAAGTGGTACGGCAACCACACCTGGTGCACCACCCGGCCCTCCACCCGCAACGGCGTCAACCGGTCCGTCACCAACACCCGCGCCTCGATCACCGCCCGACCCGAGACCAGATGCGCCCACCCCAGATGCGCCAACCCCCGCTCGGCCGCCAACTCCGGCGACACCTCCACGAACATCTCCGGCTGCAACTCCGCCAACGGCCCCACCGTCCGGCTCATCCCACCCGCCGTGTGATGCTCCGTCAACCGGCTCACCGTGAACACGTACGGGAACACCTCGGAATGCGCCTGCGGCGGCGACGGATTCACCGAATTCACCCAGTGCCCGTACACCTTCCGCGTCGGATTCGCCTGCTGCCCGTACAGCGGATTCCGCACCGGCGACTCCGCCGGCTCGAAATGCGTCGGCAACGGCCCGTCCAACACCCCACTCGGCGCGTACAACCAGCCCTTACCGTCACCCTGCATCACGAACGCGTCGTCACCCGCGATCCCCGCCGGCCCACTCGCCCCCTCCGGCGGCCGATACGACGGCGGCTTCGTCCGCTCGAAGTCCGGCACGTCGTAACCCGTCCACTCCCCCGCGTCCGCGTCCCACCACACGTACCGCTTCCGCTCACTCCACGGCCGGCCCTCCGGATCCGCCGAAGCCCGGTTGTACAACGTCCGCCGATTCGCCGGCCACGCCCAACCCCACTCCGCCGCCACCCAGTCCTGCTCGTGCCGCGACCGACGCCGCGCCGCCTGGTTCACCCCGTCCGCGAACACCCCGCTGTAGATCCAGCACCCGACCGCCGTCGACCCGTCGGCAGCCGCCTCCGCGAACGACGACAACGGACGACCCGAACCCACCTCGAAACCGTTGATCTCCCGCAGCACCGCCTCCGCGATCGGCTCCGCGTCCGGGCCGTGCGTCGGATAGTCCCAGGTCAAATCCAGCAACGCCCGGTCCCGGGGCAACGTCGAGGCGGCCAACTTCTCCCGCAGCCGCAACCCCAGGTGATAGAAGAACCACAACTCCGACCGGCAGTCACCCGGCGGATCCACCGCCTTCTCCCGCCACTGCAACAACCGCTGCGTCTGGGTGAACGTGCCCTCCTTCTCCACGTGCGACGCCGCCGGCAGGAAGAACACCTCCGTCCGGCACTCCTCCGGCACGATCTCCCCGGTCTCCACCTCCGGAGAGTTCCGCCAGAACGTCGCACTCTCGATCATGAACAGGTCCCGGACCACCAACCAGTCCAGGTTCGCCATCCCCAACCGCTGCGCCCGACCGTGCGCCGACCCCACCGCCGGATTCTGACCCAACAGGAAGTACCCCTTCACCTTCCCGTCGATCATGTTCAACACCTGCTGGTACGTCCCATGATCACCGGTCAGGCGCGGCAGGTACCCGTAACAGAAGTCGTTCTCCGGCGTCGCCGCGTCCCCCCAGTACGCCTTCAACAGACTCGCCGCGTACGCCCGCGCGTTACCCCAGAACCCCTTCTGCCCCGGATGCGCGATACTCCCCACCCAGTCGTCGAACGTCACGTGCGCGTCATGCCTCGGCATCGGCAGATAACCCGGCAACAGATTGAACAACGTCGGAATGTCCGTCGACCCCTGGATACTCGCGTGCCCCCGCAACGCCAGCACCCCACCACCCGGACGACCCACGTTCCCCAGCAACAACTGGATGATCGCCCCGGTCCGGATGTACTGCACACCCACGCTGTGCTGCGTCCACCCCACCGAATAGATCAGACACCCGGTCCGCTCCCGACCCGAGTTCTCCGTCCACGCCCGCGCCAACTCCAGGAACTTCTCCTGCGGAACACCGCAGACCCGCTCCACCATCTCCGGCGTGTACCGCGCGAAGTGCCGCTTCAGGATCTGGTACACACAGCGCGGATGCCGCAACGTCTCGTCCCGCCGTGTCCGGCCGTCCACCGGCGCGCCGTGCGACTCGTGTTCCAACCCCGCCGCGCTGTCCCGCTCCCGCGCGGTGTGCCCCGCACCCGAGTCCCGCTCGTGCCCGGCGTACTGCCAACTGTCCTGGACGTACGCGCCGGTCTCCGGATCGAACCCGGAGAAGAACCCGTCACCGTCCTCGGCGTCGACGAAGTCCTCGCTCACGATCGTCGCCGCGTTGGTGTACGCCAACACGTACTCCCGGAAATCCAGCTCGTTCTCCAGGATGTACCGCACCACCCCGCCGAGCAGCGCGATGTCCGTCCCCGCCCGGATCGGCAGGTACGTGTCCGCGAGCGCACTGGTCCGGGTGAACCGGGGATCGACGTGGAACACCCGGGCACCGCGCCGCTTCGCCTCCATCACCCACTGGAACCCCACCGGGTGGGCCTCGGCCATGTTCGAGCCCTGGATGACGATGACGTCAGCGTTGGCGACGTCCTGCTGGAAGTCCGTCGCACCACCGCGACCGAAGCTGGCCCCCAGACCGGGGACGGTGGCGGAGTGTCAAATGCGCGCCTGGTTCTCGATCTGGAGCGCCCCCAACGCGGTGAACAACTTCTTGATGAGGTAGTTCTCCTCGTTGTCCAGCGTCGCCCCGCCCAGGCTGGAGATGCCCAGCGTCCGGTTCAGCGGACGTCCCTCGGCGTCGGCATCCTCCCAGGTGGCGTCCCGCGCGGCGAGGATCCGGTCGGCGATCATGTCCAGGGCGGTGTCGAGCTCCAGGTCCTCCCACTCCGTGGCGTACGGACGCCGGTACCGGACCTTGGTCTGCCGTAGCGGACTGGTCACCAGGGACCTGCTGGCCGACCCCTTCGGGCACAACCGCCCCCGTGAGATGGGGCTGTCCGGGTCACCCTCGATCTGGGTCACCTGCTCGTCCTTGACGAACACCCGCTGGCCGCACCCCACCGCACAGTACGGACACACCGACCGGGCCACCCGGTCGGCGGACTCGGTGCGCGGGGTGAGCGCCCGCGAACGGTCGGACTGCGCGGCGGCTCCCCGACCGAGTGGGTCGGTGCCGGTGAGCTGCCGGTACACCGGCCAGCCCGCGAGGAAGGTCCGCAGTCCCACCGACCGCCACCTCCCCTCGCCGCGTCTCTCTGCTGACCCTAGGCCAACCCGGCGGCGGGTGCGAGTGGGTGCGGAACGGTTTGCTCCGTGTGGGCGACCGCGCGACGGCTAAGGCATCCTAGGAAGATAGGTAACAGCTGGATCCGCTGCCGGTTGGCACGCGTCGCCGGAAACGGGAGTTACCCTGACTGCATGCAGGGCCTCTCCCCCACCTCGGCCGGCGTGGCGTTCCTGGCCCGCCCGGGGCGTCCGGCCGTGGTCGCGCGTACCCTCGCCGAGCTGACCGGCCCGAGTCACGGCCTGGTCGAACTGCCGCTCCGGTTGATGTGGAACACCGAGCGCACCTTCGACCTCGGCGACCCGGACGACCTGCTCTGGATGTACGAGAACGTCCTGCGCGAGACCACTCGCTGCGAAGACCTGCGGCAGCTCATCAACGGCCGGACGCTCCGGCTGGTCTGGCGCCGGCTGAACCTCCCCCGGGGCGTCCGACAGGCGTGGGAGAGCCGGCACCGCTGTCTGCGTACCGCGTGAGCACCACCCACCTGAACGAGTTCTACCGCGAGGTCGCCCGGGTGGCCCTCTCCGCGGCCGGGCCGCACCGGTTCGTGCTCGGCGGCGGGGTCGCCTGGGCGGCACACGGGCTGGTCACGCGGCCGACCGAGGACGTCGACCTGTTCGCCGACGTCGAGGGCGCGGCGGGCGCGGCGGCGGCGGAGGTGCGCGCCGCGCTGGAGCGGGCCGGCTTCGCGGTGGCCGACGCCGACCCGGACAGCGAGTTGGCCGACCTGTTCGCCGGGTTCGACCAGGACATGAAGGACTTCGTGGTCACCCGGGACGGGCGGCAGCTCCGGCTGACCCTGGCCCGCCTCGACCGGTACCGCAGTCCCGTGGTCATGGACCTGGGGCCGGTGATGGACGTCCGTGATCTGGTGGCGAGCAAGACGGCGGCGTTGGTCAACCGCCGGGAGGTACGCGACTACATCGACGTCGCCGCCGCGCTGGACCACTACCCGGTGGCGGAGTTGCTGGAGTTGGCCCGGCAGCTCGACCCGGCCCTGGACCCGGAGGACGTGACCGCCGCCGGCCGTTACCTGGACCGGCTGCCCGAGCGGCGGTTCGCCCGGTACGGGTTGGACGCCGACCAGGTCCGCCGGCTGCGGGAACGCCTCGCCGGGTGGCCGCGCTGAACCCGCCCGGCCACCCGGCTACGTACCGTCAGCTGATGGGCTTGCCGCCGGTGACGCCGAGCACCTCGCCGGTGATGAAGCTCGACTCCTGCGAGGCGAAGAAGACGTACGCCGGGGCCAGCTCCGCCGGCTGCCCGGCCCGGCCCATCGGGGTGTCCTCGCCGAAGGACTCGACCTTCTCCTCCGGCATGGTGGCCGGGATCAGCGGGGTCCAGACCGGGCCGGGCGCCACCGCGTTGACCCGGATCCCCTGCTCGGCGAGGTCCTCGGCGAGTGCCTTGGTGAAGTTGGCGATCCCCGCCTTGGTCGTCGCGTAGTCCAGCAGCTGCGGCGACGGCTGGTACGCCTGGATCGACGACGTGTTGATGATCGCCCCGCCCTCCGGGATGTGTGGTACGGCGGCCTTGCAGAGCCAGAACATCGCGTACAGGTTCGTCTTGAGCACCCGGTCGAACTGCTCGCTGCTGATCCCGGCGATGCCCTTGTCCTGCGCCATCTGGTAGGCGGCGTTGTTCACCAGGATGTCGAGACCACCGAGGTCGGACAGCGCCCGGTCGACCAGCGACTGGCAGGCCGCCTCGTCGGTGATGTCACCCCGGACGGCGATGCCGCGCCGGCCGGCCTCCTCGACCAGCCGGACCGTGTCGCGGGCGTCCGCGTCCTCCTCCTCGCCGAGGTAGGAGATGAGCACGTCGGCACCCTCCCGGGCGAAGGCGATGGCGACCGCCCGGCCGATACCCGAGTCACCGCCGGTGATCAGCGCCCGCTTGCCCTCCAGCCGGCCACTCCCCCGGTACGACTCCTCGCCGTGGTCGGGCTTCGGTCGCATCTCGCCCGTCGTGCCCGGCGGGGACTGCTGCTGCTCGGGCTGGCCCTGCGCGTACTGCTGGGTCGGGTCCTGCTGGGTGTACTGGTTCTCGCTCACTGCCGTCTCCTCGCGCTCACCGGGCGGGTCCTGTTCTGCCCCTACCCGGCGGCGGCGTCCGGAAACAGCGGGCGTGTCCCGACTCCTGCCGAGCGATGTGAGGCCGGTTCCGCGCTGGCGGGACCGGTCACCCGCACCACGTCGCCGCCGGACATGGGGCTCCAGAAGGTCTCCACGGTCGCGAGGGACTCGCACCAGATGATCTCGCGGCTCTCGGGACGGCCCCGCACCATGAGCACCCGCCCGTCGGGGAGCACCACGATCCAGCCGAGCACCCCGTCCGCCGGTGCCGGGTCGTCGGCGGTCCGGTACAAGGCGAAGACCTCGGGTACGGCGGGAAGCACGACCGTGTCCCGTCCGTCATCCACCATTGCGACCCCCGTATCCGCCTCGACGCTGGTTGAGCCGCCGTGGAACCGCACATGTGGGTCTTGCTGCCATCGCGCCAGTGCGGTCGCCTCCGGACCCCGGTGGGTCGCCGGGCGGAGCCATCGTCCCGATCCGGTAGCGCCTCTCACCCGCCCCGCTCCGACGGACGACGTTCAGGAACCACTTCGCCACGCTCACTGCCACCTCCCACGGGTTGCGTTCTGTCAACCATACATGCCATACCTCATGTGCAGTAGCCGAAAAGCGGTAGGCCACATGTAACCTGGTCGTGAAAATAGTGTGTAGCACGTGGACTTGCAGTTGATGGGGGCGGCAGAGATCCAGGAACGCCTGGGCATCTCCCGGCAGCGGACCTACATCCTGATCTCCCGGAGAGACTTCCCCGCTCCTGTTGCCACGCTGAAGATGGGCAACGTCTGGTTGAAGGACGACGTGGAGGCGTGGATCTCCGCCAAACGCCCCCACCTTCAGGAGACAACGGAGGAAGCCTGACCGAGGCCGGTTTGCTCGCTCCATGCCGTACGCACAGCCGCTCTGGAGATCGATCCGGGATGATCTTCGTGGCAAGATCCGGGCGGGCGTCCACCCTCCAGGGAGCAAGCTTCCCGCAGTACGCCTCCTGGCCGAGCAGTACGACACCTCCCACGTCACCGTCCGACGCGCACTGGACACGATGATCGAGTTGGGTGAGCTGGTCGGGCGGCAGGGCATCGGGATCTTCGTCGCCGAGCAGAGCACCGACGGGCGATAGGTCAGCCGACACGGACCGGGTCCGGTCAGCGGAGAGCCGGTCCAGCAGGGCGAACATGGCCCCGCACCGGGCTCCGTGAACCTTGCGGTGCAGCCATGATCGCCAACTGCCACTGCCTTGGCGACGCCGTAAATCATCATCAGATGGCACGTTCGTGCAAGCATCAGCAGGGAGCGAGCGTTCACGGAATCGTCGGAAGTGAGTGGGACAGTGAGCAGCGGGGAAGCCGGCTGGCGCCCGTACCCGGGCGCCTACCGCGCTCCCACGGATCTTCCCCAGGTCGAACCCGGTCGCGTCGTTGGCCTGGGGGCCACCTGCGATCTCAGAAGGGCGTACCCCGAAGATGCGTGCACCCGCAGCTTCATCGTCAGTGAGTTCGTGAGGCTGGAGGACGGCCGGCACGTACTCCTGCACGCGGAACGTGGTTTCACTGTCACCGCCAGATCCACCGCCGCCCCCGGCAACGGCGCTGTTCCGCTCCACGAGACTCAGGGCAGCCTCACCCAGCAGGTTCTGATCGTCGTGCTTCCCGACGACGAGGAGTCCGGGGAGGACCATCCCTGGTCGTGGCTGGCCGAACTGGCCCAGGCTCGCGGCCTGGAGGTGACCGCGGACGACCTGCGCGGGCTTCCGTACGAAGTGGTCTTCACCGACGCCGTGTCCCGCTGGCTCACTCCCGGCTGAGGCCCGGCCGGGGTCACTGAGCGGGTCACGGGTGCTGCCGATAGTTCCTGGACCAGAACAACTCCAGCGTCCACCGACGACAGCCGTCAGCCCACCCGGGCCGGGGTCCGGGCGGTCGGAAGCCGGTCCAGCAGGGCCAGCCCGGCCCGCACCGGTGCCCGGTTCAGGGTCTCGTCGAAGCTGGCCCGGCCCTGGCAGAAGCGGACGAACATCCCCCAGCCGGGCGGGGTGGCCAGCAGCGCGTGGAACACCTCCGGACGGCGGGCGAAGACGTCCAGCAGCCGGTGGCCGGCGCGCATCGACGGCACCAGGTCGGCGTGCACCGCGCGGACGTACCCGTCGAGGTCTCCGGCGGCCACCGCCGCGCCGGCCAGCGCGCCGGAGCGCAGGGCGTAGCTGATGCCCTCGCGGCTCCAGGGTTCCAGCAGGCCGGCGGCGTCCCCGGCGACCAGCACCCGGCCTCGCCGCAGTGGGGCGTCGTCGGCGCGGCAGCGGGTCAGGTGGCCCGAGTCGTGTGCCGGTTCCACCCCGGTCAGGCCGAGCCGCTCGACGAACGACCGCAGGTAGGCGCGGGTCCGCTCCCCCTCACCCCGGGCGGCGATGACACCGACGGTCAGGCGGTCGCCCTTCGGGAACACCCAGGCGTACGACCCGGGGATCGGCCCCCAGTCGAGCAGGACCCGGCCTCGCCAGCGTTCCTGCTCCACGGGCGGCACCGGCAGTTCCCGTTCCAACCCCAGGTCGACCTGGCGGTATTCGACGCCGACGTGTCGGGCGGTGACGCCGGAGGACCCGTCCGCACCGACCGCGTACCGGGCGGTGATCGTGTCCCCGTCGGCCAGCCGCAGGCGGACCACGTCCGGGTCCTGCTCCACGGCGCGCACCGGCGCGCGTTCCCGCACCTCGGCACCGGCGTCGGTCGCGGCCTGGCGCAGCCGCAGGTCGAACTCCTCCCGGCGGACCATCGTCACCAGCGGTGCGGCATGTCGGCGGGTGAACTCGCGCCGGCCGTCGCGGGTGAAGGTGACCCGGTCGACCCGGTCGTCGGCGGGCACGTCGATCCGGTCGGTGACGGCCGTGAGGGAGGTGCCGATCAGGCCGCCACCGCAGGTCTTGTAGCGGGGGTGGGCGGCCCGCTCGACGACGAGGGTCCGCAGGCCGGCGCGGGCGGCGGCGTACGCGGCGGAGAGCCCGGCCGGGCCGGCTCCGATGACAGCACAGTCCCAGACGGTCACGCCAGGCAGCCTAGGGCACGGCCGGCCCGGATCCGGTGGAGGAACCGCCCGGACGGGTGGGCATCGTCGCCGGTGAGGCGGGTAACCGGCGCTGGGCACACCGCCCCGCCGGGGCGGCGGTCGAAGGAGGACGTCATGCAGCAGGTCCCGCTCTCGGAGCTGGAGGAACGGGTCTACCGGGCGGTCTACGCCCTGGAGACGCGGGGACAGGTGCCGTATCCGGCGGTCATCGCCGAGGAGTCCGGACTGACCGAGGAGGAGATCGTCGCACCGTTGCGGATGCTGTCGGAGAAGAACCTGCTGCATCGGGAGGACTCGCCGATGGCCGGGCTGGACTTCGGGCCCCGCTGGTGCGCGCGGCAGATGGCGTGACCTGTCCGAACGCTGTTTGCACAGGCCGGTGCCGGGTAGCGGTCGAGGTTGCATGATCAATCCTCGTCGGGGCCCGGCGTGAACCGGCCGGCGACGCCGCAACGCGGCGAGGAACGCCGCCGGTGGCAGGCGCTCGCGGTCGGACTGGTCGCGGCGTTCATGACCCTGCTCGACGTCAGCATCGTCAACGTCGCCGTCCCGTCGATCGACCGGACGCTCGGCGCGAGCCCCAGCGACCTCCAGTGGGTCCTTTCCGGGTACGCGCTGACGTTCGGGTTGGTCCTGGTGCCGGCGGGGCGGCTCGGGGACGCCCGGGGCCGACGCAACGCGTTCGTCGTCGGCATCGCGCTGTTCACCCTGACCAGTGCGCTGGCCGGGTTCGCCACCTCACCGACGTGGCTGATCGTGGCCCGGTTGTTGCAGGGAGCCGCCGCAGGGCTGGTCAACCCGCAGGTCACCGGGCTGATCCAGGAGCTGTTCCACGGTCCCGAGCGGGGCCGGCCGTTCGGCCTGCTCGGCGCGACGATCGGGATCTCCACCGCGATCGGCCCCCTACTGGGCGGGGTGCTCATCGCCGTCGGCGGCGAGGATCACGGCTGGCGGTGGGTGTTCTTCGTCAACGTGCCGGTGGGGATCGCCGCGGTGGTGCTGGGCTGGCGGCTGCTGCCGGCACCCGTGCGACGGGAGGGCACGGGGGTACGGCGGCTCGACCCGGTGGGCGTCGGACTACTCGGTGTCGGGGTGGTGCTGGTGCTGCTGCCGCTGGTGCAGCGGGAACAGTGGCACGGTCTGAGCCGGTGGCTGCTCGTGGTCGCCGGGCTCGCCACCCTGGGCGCGTTCGGGTTCTGGGAACGGTGGTACGCCCAGCGCGGCGAGCCCCTGTTCGACCTGGGGTTGTTCCGGCTGCGCTCGTACACCCTCGGGTCGGTGATCGCCCTGGTCTACTTCGGCGGCTTCACGGCGCTGTTCTTCGTCTTCACGCTCTTCCTGCAGAACGGGCTCGGCTACTCCGCGCTGCTGGCCGGTCTGGCGATCACGCCGTTCGCGTTGGGGTCGGCCGCCGCGTCCGCGTTCGGCGGCCGGGTCGTCAACCGGTACGGACGACCACTGGTCACGGTCGGCCTGCTCGTCGTCGTCGTCGGGCTGGGCGCGGTGGTGCTCGCCCTGCGGTTCCTGCCGGACGTCCCGGCTCCCCTGGCGACGGCGCTGCCGTTGCTGGTCGCCGGGATCGGCAGCGGACTGGTGATCACACCGAACCAGACCCTCACCCTCGCCGAGGTGCCGGTACGGGAAGCGGGCAGCGCCGCCGGCATGCTCCAGACCGGGCAGCGGATCGGCGCGGCGGCCGGCATCGCCGCCGTCGGCGCGGTGTTCTTCTCCTCCCTGACCGACACCGACGGAGACTGGTCGGTGGCGTTCCGGGACTCGCTTCTGCTCGCCGTCGGCGTCATCTCCCTGGCCCTTGTCGCCGCCCTGCTCGACGTGCACCGACACCGCCGGACCCGACGCTGACCTCGGGTGGAGACGCGTGTGGGCCGGCACCCCGGTTGGGGGTGCCGGCCCACACGTGTGATCAGGGTCAGCTGTTCCAGTGCTCGGCGACCAGGTCGGCGGCCTGCTT
>NZ_JBITJH010000001.1:590620-666136 GCF_044459745.1 Micromonospora sp. NPDC050187 | reverse complement strand
ATCTGCGCCCGCTCCGCGGACGACAACCGTCTCCCTGGCATGAACCCTCATCCTCACGAGAATCCACCCCGTTGCAACAACCACTTGAACCCAAGGTGCCGGGACGCCCCGACATGCCGCAAGAAGAGTCGATCATCGGGGCGGGGCGGGCAGGCGAGGGGGGCGGGGCGGGCGGCGTTAGCGGCGGACGCCGGCCCAGGCGTGGTGCCGGCGGACCGTGGAGAGGACGAAGTCGACCACCCGGCGGGAGGTGTCCGGCACCCGGTAGTCGGCCGGGCAGGGCACCCCGTCGGCCGTCACCTGGTCGACGGTCACCCGGACCGCCTCGACCACGCCGGCCGGGTCCAGTCCGGTCATGATGATCCCCCCGACGTCCAGCGCCTCGGGGCGTTCGATCGACTCGCGCAGGGTCACCGCCGGGAACCCGAGGATCGCCGACTCCTCGCTGATCGTCCCGCTGTCCGAGAGGGTGCAGCCGGCTCCGAGTTGGAGCCGTACGTAGTCGAAGAGGCCGAACGGCTCGTGGAACGTGATCCCGTCCAGGGTGCTGTCGTCCGGGGCGAGCGTCTCCAGCCGCTTGCGGGTCCGGGGGTGGGTGGAGACCAGCACCGGCAGGCCCCACTCGTCCCGGACCGCCCGCAGGCAGTCGAGCAGCCGGCCGAGCCGGGCGGGGGCGTCGACGTTCTCCTCCCGGTGCGCGCTGACCAGGAAGTATCCGCCCGGGGCCAGGCCGAGCTGGTCGAGGATCGTCGACCGCTCGATGTCCGGACGGTGGTGTTCCAGCACCTCCCGCATGGGCGAGCCGGTGTGCAGGATCCGGCGCGGGTGCAGCCCCTCGGCGAGCAGGTTCCGTCGGGCGTGCTCGGTGTAGACCAGGTTGAAGTCGGCGACGTGGTCGACGAGGCGACGGTTGGTCTCCTCCGGCACGTTCAGGTCGTAGCAGCGGTTGCCCGCCTCCATGTGGTAGACCGGCACCCGCATCCGGCGGGCCATCAGCGCGGCGATGCAGCTGTTCGTGTCGCCGAGCACCAGCAAGGCGTCCGGGCGGACCTCGGCGATGACCTGCTCCATGCCGACCAGCACGCCGCCGAGGGTGCGCCCCAGTGACGACGTGTCCACGTCGAGGAACCGGTCCGGCCGGCGCAGCCGCAACTCGCTGAAGAACACCTCGGAGAGCGAGTGGTCCCAGTTCTGCCCGGTGTGCACCAGGACGTGGTCCACGGTCCGGTCCAGCCGGTCCATCACCCGGGCCAGCCGGATGATCTCCGGCCGGGTGCCGACCACGGTCATCACCCTGGTCACGGTCGTGCTCCCCTCGTCGACGCCACGGAGGGGCCAACGAGGGGACGGCGGTGCGGTGACGCCGGCCGACGATGGAGCCGACCCGGGCGTCAGCCCTGCCCGAGCACCGTCGAGACCAGCTCCCGCGCCTCCTCCTGGATCCGGGTGAGATGCTCCGGGCCCTGGAACGACTCGGCGTAGATCTTGTAGACGTCCTCGGTGCCGGAGGGACGGGCGGCGAACCAACCCGAGGCGGTGGTCACCTTCAGGCCGCCGATCGACGCGCCGTTGCCGGGCGCGGTGGTGAGCGTGGCGGTGATCGGCTCGCCGGCCAGTTCGGTCGCGGTGACCTGCTCCGGGGAGAGCTTCCCGAGCACCGCCTTCTGCTCCCGGCTGGCCGGGGCGTCGATCCGGGCGTAGGCGGGAGCGCCGAACCGCTCGGTCAGGTCGGCGTAGTGCTGGCTCGGCGTCCGGCCGGTGGTGGCGATGATCTCGGCGGCCAGCAGGCAGAGCAGGATGCCGTCCTTGTCGGTGGTCCAGGTGCTGCCGTCCCGGCGCAGGAACGACGCCCCGGCGCTCTCCTCACCGCCGAAGCCGACCGTGCCGTCGAGCAGCCCCGGCACGAACCACTTGAAGCCGACCGGCACCTCCAGCAACGGACGCCCCAGGTCGGCCGCCACCCGGTCGATCATGGACGACGAGACCAGGGTCTTGCCGACCGCCGCGTCCGGCCCCCACCCGGTACGCGTGCGGTACAGGTGGCCGATCGCCACCGCGAGATAGTGGTTGGGATTGAGCAGGCCCCCGTCCGGGGTGACGATGCCGTGCCGGTCGGCGTCCGCGTCGTTGCCGGTGGAAACCTGGTAGTCGGCGCGGGCCGCGATCAGCGAGGCCATCGCGTTGGGCGAGGAGCAGTCCATCCGGATCTTGCCGTCGCCGTCCAGGGTCATGAACCGCCAGGTCGGGTCGACGGTCGGGTTCACCACGGTCAGGTCGAGCTTGTGCCGCTCGGCGATCTCGCCCCAGTACGCCACGCTCGCCCCGCCGAGCGGGTCCGCGCCGATGCGCACCCCGGCGTCCCGGATGGCGGCGATGTCCAGCGCGGCGGGCAGGTCGTCGACGTAACCGGCGAGGAAGTCGTACTCCCCGGTGGTGTCGGCGGCGCGGGCCCGCGCGTACGGCACCCGCTTCACCTCGGTGAGCCCGGCGGCGAGGATGGCGTTCGCCCGGTCCTGGATCCACCGGGTGGCGTCGGTGTCGGCCGGGCCCCCGTTGGTGGGGTTGTACTTGAAGCCGCCGTCGTCCGGCGGGTTGTGCGACGGGGTGATGACGATGCCGTCGGCGAGCCCGGCGGTGCGGCCCCGGTTGTGGGTGAGCACGGCGTGTGACAACGCCGGGGTCGGGGTGTAGGCGTCCCGGCTGTCGACCAGCACCGTCACGTCGTTGGCGGCGAGCACCTCCAGCGCGGTCACCGCCGCCGGGGCGGAGAGCGCGTGGGTGTCCCGGGCGAGGAAGAGCGGACCGTCGACCCCGTTGGCCCGCCGGTAGTCGCAGAGCGCCTGGGTGACGGCGAGGATGTGGTGTTCGTTGAAGGCGTTGCGCAGGCTCGACCCACGGTGCCCGGACGTGCCGAAGGAGACCTGCTGCGCCGGGTCGGCCGGATCAGGGTGCGCGGCGTAGTAGGCGGTGACCAGCCGGGGCACGTCGACCAGGTCGGCGGGCTCGGCGGGCTTTCCGGCACGGGCGTGGGCCACTTCTGCAACCTCCTGACGGGGCGGAGCGCCGGGCGGATCCGGCGGACCACGGGGTGGAGCGCCGGCCCCTGGTGGAGCCGACGGACTTCGGGCGGCGGCCTCAGACCTCGACGCGTTGCCCCTTGCCGATGACGACGATGCCGTTCTCCGAGACGGTGTAGCGCTGCCGGTCCTTTTCGAGGTCGACGCCGATCTCGGCGCCCTCGGGGACGAACACGTTCTTGTCCAGGATGGCCCGGCGGACGACCGCGTGCCGGCCGATCTCGGCTCCCTCCATCAGCACCGCGCCGTCCACGTGTGCCCAGGAGTGCACCTTCACCTTCGGGGAGACGATCGAGTTCTCCACCAGCGACCCGGAGATCACCGCGCCCGGCGAGACCATCGAGGCGACCGCCCGGCCGACCCGCTCGCCCCACTGGTGCACGAACTTCGCCGGCGGGTAGGTCAACTGCCCGGTGTAGATCGGCCACTCGAAGTTGTAGAGGTTGAAGATCGGGTGGACGTTGATCAGATCCATGTGCGCGTCGTAGAACGAGTCGAGCGTCCCCACGTCCCGCCAGTAGCCACGGTCCCGGTCGGTGCTGCCGGGCACCTCGTTGTCGCGGAAGTCGTAGACGTTCGCCTCGCCCCGCTCGACCAGCATCGGGATGATGCTGCCGCCCATGTCGTGCTTGCTGGTCTTGTCCTCCGCGTCGCGCTCGACGGCCTCGCAGAGCACCTTCGTGGTGAAGACGTAGTTGCCCATCGAGGCGTAGATCTGGTCCGGGGCGTCCGGCAGCCCGACCGCGTCGGTGGGCTTCTCCCGGAACGCCCGGATGCGCCGGCCGTCCTCGCCCACCTCGATCACGCCGAACTGGTCGGCCGTCGACAGCGGCTGCCGGATGCCGGCCACGGTCACCCCGGCCCCGGAGGCGATGTGGTCGTCCACCATCTGCCGGGGGTCCATCCGGTAGATGTGGTCCGCGCCGAAGACGATCACGTAGTCCGGCTGCTCGTCGTGGATCAGGTTGAAGCTCTGGTAGATCGCGTCGGCCGAGCCGGCGAACCACCACGGGCCGCGCCGCTGCTGCGCCGGGACCGGGGTGACGTAGTTGCCGAGCAGGGTCGACATCCGCCAGGTCTTGGTGATGTGCCGGTCCAGCGAGTGGGACTTGTACTGGGTCAGCACGACGATCTTCAGGAACCCGGCGTTCGCCAGGTTGGACAGGACGAAGTCCACCATCCGGTACATCCCGCCGAACGGCACGGCGGGCTTGGCCCGGTCGGCGGTGAGCGGCATCAGGCGCTTGCCCTCCCCACCGGCCAGGACGATCGCGAGCACCTTCTCAGCCATGTTCAGACGCTAACCACCCGCGTGCGATCCCACCACTCGTACGGGCACACTTCACGGCTGGTTCCACGCCGGGTGGCGCGGCCCGGCGTGCATTACATTGCGGGCATGACCGACTCCGCGTCGCCGCGCGCCGCCGGCACCGCCCCGCTCCGCGTCGACCTGCTCACCCGGGAGTACCCGCCGAAGGTGTACGGCGGGGCCGGCGTGCACGTCGAGTACCTGGCCCGTGAGCTGCGCCGACTCGCCGACGTACGGGTGCACTGCTTCGGCGCGCCGCGCACCGGGCCGGGCGTCACCGCGTACCCCGAGCCGGCCGAGCTGGCCGGGGCGAACGCGGCGCTGCGCACCATGGGCGTCGACCTGGCGATGGCCGCCGGTTGCGCCGGCACCGACGTGGTGCACAGCCACACCTGGTACGCCAACCTCGCCGGGCACACCGCGAAGCTGCTGCACGGCGTGCCGCACGTGGTGACCGTGCACAGCCTGGAGCCGCTGCGCCCGTGGAAGGCCGAACAGCTCGGCGGCGGGTACGCGCTCTCCTCCTGGTGCGAGCGGACCGCGATCGAGGCCGCCGACGCGGTGATCGCGGTGAGCGCCGGCATGATGCGCGACGTGCTGGCGGCGTACCCGGCGGTGGACCCGGCGAAGGTCCGGGTGGTGCACAACGGCATCGACACCGCGCAGTACGCCCCGGACCACGGCACCGACGTGCTGGCCCGGCTCGGCGTCGACCCGTCCCGCCCCAGCGTGGTCTACGTCGGGCGGATCACCCGGCAGAAGGGCCTGCCGTACCTGCTCCGGGCGGCCCGGGACCTGCCGGCGGACGCGCAGCTGGTGCTGCTGGCCGGCGCGCCGGACACCCCGGAGATCGCCGCCGAGGTGGAGGGGCTCGTCGACGAGCTGCGGGCGAAGCGGTCCGGGGTCGTCTGGGTGGCCGAGATGCTGCCGAAGCACGAGGTGATCCAGGTGCTCACCCACGCCACCGTCTTCGTCTGCCCGTCGGTCTACGAGCCGATGGGCATCGTCAACCTGGAGGCGATGGCCTGCGAGACGGCGGTGGTGGCGACCGCCACCGGCGGCATCCCCGAGGTGGTCGCCGACGGCGAGACCGGGCTGCTCGTCCCGATCGAGCAGGCGACCGACGGCAGCGGCACCCCGCTCGACCCGGACCGCTTCGTCGCCGACCTGGCCGGGGCGGTCAACGCGCTGCTCGCCGACCCGGAGCGGGTGGAGGCGTTCGGCCGCGCCGGCCGCCGCCGGGCCGTCGAACACTTCTCCTGGGACGCCATCGCCGAACGCACCGTCGAGGTGTACCGCTCGGTCGGCGCGACCACCTGACGTCGGTCAGTCCCCGGGACGGTCGGCGTCAGGATCACGGCCACGGAGCATGTCCAGCAGCGCGTCCGTCGTCATGCCCTCGGTCTCGCGGGCGCTGCCCCGTCCCCTCCTGTGCCGGACCAGGCGTCGCCCAGGGGTGTCGACGCCGTTGACGCGCGGTGCGCCTGCTTCTTCGGTCACGTTTGCCTCCTCACGCTCATGCAGATTGCGCCGGCCGCATCGCTGCCGCCAGGAGGTCACGTGACCTGGAGGGCGGCGGCGAGGCGGGCCAGGTCGGCGGGGGCGGCGGCCGACCGCGCCACGACGGCGACAAGATCTCGTACCGCCGGCCGGTCGTGCACCTCGCTGCGGGCGGTGCGTTCGGCGTCGAGCAGCGCCCGGCCCGCCCGCCGCAGGTCACCGGCCAGCACGTACGCGCGGGCCACGTCGAGCAGGTAGGCGGCCCGGTGCTCGGTCGGCAGCCACCGCCACCCGCCGCCGGCCGTCAGCCGCTCGTGTCGTGCCGTCGCCGCCGGGGCGTCCCCGAGCGCCGTCTCCGCCACCACCCGCGCGGCCTCGACCGCCGCCCGGCCGAATCCGACGTCACCGGCCCCGGCCTCCCGGTCGGCCTTCGCCGCCTGGTCGAGCAACCCTCCCGCGTCCCGGTCCAGGCCCCGGCCGGCGGCGGCCAGCGCGGCCTGTACCAGCAGCGTCCCCAGCAGGGACGGATCCGGGGTACCGGACCGCGTCGACCGCAGCCGGTGGGCGGCGACGACGGCCGCCTCCATCGCCGAGCGTCGCCGGTCGCCGAGGCGCAGCGCCTGCGCCAGGGACACCGTGGCGACGGCGGCGACCTGCGGATCACCCGTGGCCAGGGCGAGCGCCATCCCCCGGTCGGCGGCCAGCCAGGCCAACTCCCCCTGGTCGACCTTGACCAACGCCAGGGCGGTGAGCGCGTACCCGGAGACCAGCAGCCCGGCGGTCGTCCGGTCGGGGCGGACGGCCCGCGCGACGCGGGCGGCGTCGAGCAGGCCGGGCAGCAGGGCGAGCAGTTGCGGGTAGCGGGCGTGCCGGTAGCTCTGGTCCGCGTGGTCCAGCCGGGCCCGCACCTCCGCCACGTCGACCGGCTCGGCCGGGGGCTCGACGTGGTACCGCGACAGGGCGGTGCGTACCCCCTCCACGCCTGCGGCGGCCGGATCCGGTCTGCCGGGCTGGTCGGCCAGCAGCACGCCCAGGTCGATCCGGAGCGCGTCGGCGACCTCCCGGAGGCTGGACACCCGTTCCAGCCGGCGTACCCCGCGCTCGACCTTGTCCACCCAGCTCTTCGACCTGCCGAGGCGGTCGGCGAACTGCTGCTGGGTCATGTTCCGCCGGACCCGCCACTGGGCGACCCGGCGACCCACCGGCAGCTCGTTCACCGCCGGCCCGTCCCGCTCACCGGAGGATCCCGACCACGAGCAGCACGAGTACGAGCAGCGCGACCGTCACACCGTAGGCGTACTGCCGGCGGGTGAGCGGTGCGCGGCCCGGACCGGGCGGACCCGGCACCCGGTCTCCGTCGGGGTGCGGCGGCCGGGCACCCGGCACCGGGCGCGCCGCCGGCAACGGCCCGTCATGCGGACGCTCACGCATCCGTGCCTCCTCGGGGTTGTCGATGGGGGGCGGGGTGGCACGGGGAGGAACCACCCCGCCCGGTACGGAGGTACTCCGCTGCTGACGAGAGGACCTCACTCGCAAGCAACTTAGGACCCTCAGTAGCCAGAGTCAACACAGGGTCCACACCGTGTCGCGCTTGGTGAGATTCTGGACGGGCTGACGAGAGGTGGTCCTCCATGCCCCGCAAGCCCGTGTACGAACAGGTCATCGACGACATAACGGCGTCGATCCGAAGCGGCACGCTCAAGCCCGGCGACAAGCTGCCGACGATTGCCGAACTCGCCCGCCAGTACAGCTCTTCCGACAACCCGATCAAACGGGCTCTCTGGCTCCTCGACGAGCGGGGCTGGATCGAGGTGCACCAGGGCAAGGGGTCATTTGTGGCGGCGAACCCGCCCAGCTAGGCCGCATTTCGGCAGCCGGGTCGCCACACCGCCCGATCTTGGACAGTTACCGTCCTATGCGGACGGTAACTGTCCAAGATCGGGCTCGGGGTGCTGAACGTAGGCCAACTCGCCTCGCTCAGGGCAACAACCTGAGGGGCCAGGCGCGACGGACGTCCATCACCATCACCGGAGACGGCCCGGCGGGAGCCGCCGCGGTGGTCGGGCCCCGGCGAGGCGCGACTGATCTCCCGGACGCTGGCGGGATCCGCCCGAGCGGTACGGGGCCGTGGAGAACGCCGACCGGCCGGTAGGGTCGTCCGCGTGGATCTGGACGACATCGCCGCCCGGCTCGGGGTGCCCGTCGAGGAAGTCGGCCGCGTGCACCGGCTCGCCGGTGACCTGCCGTCGGCTCCGCTGCCCGCCAAGGCCGACGCGCCCGCGATCCTCGACCGGCTCGCGGTGCGGCCGGACGACGCCGCAGAGATCATGGCAGGCTGGCCCGACCCCGACTCTCCCCTGTGGACTCCGGAGCTGCGCTGGCTGCTCGACCGCTCGATCGCCCTGGTCCGCGCCGATCTCGGGGGCCACGGCTGGCTTTCGCCCGGTCCGGCGCTGCCGCGTGACCGGGGCCCTGCCTGGCGGCACCTCTACGTGTACGCGTACCTGGCCCTGGTCGACGTCGTCACCGGGTACCACCGCGACCACGGCATCGCCGACACCGTGTCGTGGGCGACCCTCGCGGACCTGGGCCGCAACCTCGCGATCGACCGGCGGATGCACCGCGAGGGCTGGCCGATCATGCAGAGCTGGCTGACGCTGCACGCGCGCGGCGGCATCTACGAGCTGGGCCGGTTGCAGTACCAGCGCGGCGAGGACGCCCTCGGCCTGCACATCCCCGAGTCGGGGCCGATGACCCCGGAGGCGGTCGCGGCGTCGCTCGACGAGGCCCGCGCGTTCTTCCCGCGCCATTTTCCCGACGAGCGCTACACGGCGTTCTCCTGCGGCTCGTGGCTGCTCGACCCGCAGCTGCGGGAGTACCTGCCCGAGGAGTCCAACATCGTCCGGTTCCAGCGGCGGTTCGAGCTGGAGCCCTTCGAGGAGCAGGATGGGCTGGACGCCGACGTCGAGTCGCGGCGGTTCGTGTTCCGCACCCTGACCACGCCGCTCGACCAGCTACCCCGCCGCACCGTGCTCCAGCGCGCGATCGTCGACCATCTGAAGGCCGGCCGCCACTGGCGCTGGCGCCGGGGCCGCTTCCCGATCTAGCCAACCCTGGGGGTGTTCACGCGCGGTCGGCCGGGCGGGGGCGGGGAAGAAGGGAGCGCTCGGCCGCGCGCGAAGGGATCTCGGGCAGTAGGTTGACGGGGTGACTGGACGGTTCCCGATCGAAGACATCACCCCCTCGGTGGCGTGCGGTCGCTACCCGGCCAAGGCGGTCGTCGGCGAGGTGGTGCCGGTGTCCGCCCGCGCCTACCGGGAGGGACACGACGCACTCGGCTGCACGGTGCGCTGGCAGGGCCCGGACGGGCGGGAGCGCCCGGCGGCACGGATGCGTCCTGGCGAGCCGGGGCAGGACCGCTGGCACGCCACCATCCGGCCGGACGCGGTCGGCCGCTGGACGTTCACCGTCGAGGCGTTCGCCGACCCGTATCTGACCTGGCAGAACGCGGTGACGAAGAAGATCGCCGCCGGGCAGGGTGCCGCCGAACTGGCCAACGACCTGGCCGACGGGGCGGGCGTGCTGGACGCCGCCGCCGCGACCGTACCGCCGACGGAGCGGGAGCGGGTCGAGGCCGCCGCCGCCGCGCTGCGGGACGAGGAGCTGCCGGTGCCGCGGCGGGTCGCCCCGGCCCTGGAGCTGGCCGAGCTGCTCTGGGAGCATCCGGTCCGCGAGCTGGTCACTCCCGCCGAGGAGTACGCCCTCTGGGTGGACCGGCCCCGGGCGCTCTTCTCCGCCTGGTACGAATTCTTCCCCCGCTCCGAGGGAGCGATCCCGGCCACCGTCGACGCCCCCGCCCAGTCCGGCACCTTCGTCACCGCGATGGAGCGCCTGCCCGGGGTCGCCGCGATGGGCTTCGACGTGCTCTACCTGCCGCCGATCCACCCGATCGGCCGGATCAACCGTAAAGGCCGCAACAACACCCTGGTCGCCGGCCCGGACGACGTGGGCTCGCCGTGGGCGATCGGCGCGGCCGAGGGCGGCCACGACGCCCTCCACCCCGACCTGGGTACGCCGGAGGACTTCCGCGATTTCATCGCCGCCGCCGCCGACGCCGGTCTGGAGGTGGCGATGGACCTGGCGTTGCAGTGCGCGCCGGACCACCCGTGGGTCACCGAGCACCCGGAGTGGTTCACCACCCGCGCCGACGGCACCATCGCGTACGCGGAGAACCCGCCGAAGAAGTACCAGGACATCTACCCGCTGAACTTCGACAACGACCCGGAGGGCATCCGGACGGAGATCCTGCGGGTGGTGCTGCACTGGGTCGGCGAGGGCGTGAAGATCTTCCGGGTCGACAACCCGCACACCAAGCCGGTCGACTTCTGGTACTGGCTCATCGGCGAGGTGAAGAAGGTCAACCCGGACGTGCTCTTCCTCGCCGAGGCGTTCACCCGGCCGGCGATGATGCACGGACTGGGCAAGATCGGTTTCACCCAGTCGTACACGTACTTCACCTGGCGGACGACGCCCGCCGAGATGCGGGAGTACTGCGAGGAGCTGGTCGCCTCGGTCGACTGGATGCGGCCGAACTTCTGGCCCAACACCCCGGACATCCTGCACGAGACGTTGCAGCACGGCGGGCCGCCGATGTTCAAGATCCGGGCGGTGCTGGCCAGCCTGCTCTCCCCCTCCTGGGGCATGTACGCCGGGTACGAACTCTTCGAGCACGAGGCCCGCCCCGGCGCGGAGGAGTACCTCGACAACGAGAAGTTCGAGCTGCGCCCCCGGGACTGGGCCGGCGCGCAGGCCCAGGGCCGGTCCCTCGCGCCGTTCATCGCCACGCTCAACCGGGTCCGTCAGGACAACCCCGCCCTGCACCAGCTGCGCAACCTGGTCTTCCACGAGATCGACAACCCGATGCTGCTCTGCTGGTCGAAGCGGGACGCCGACACCGGCAACACCGTGCTGGTGGTCTGCTCGTTCGACGCGCAGAGCGTGCAGTGGGGAAACACCACCCTGGACATGCCCGCGCTCGGCTTCGACTGGCACGAGCGCTTCACCGTGCACGACGAGCTGACCGGGGCCAGCTACGAGTGGGGGCAGCGCAACGCCGTCCGGCTCGACCCGTACCTGCAACCCGCGCACGTGTTCACGGTGCGGCGTCCCACCCCCGCCGAACCCCCGGCCGCCGTCCCGGCCGCACCGAACGAGCTGACCGTCGAGGCGGTGCCGGACGATCTCTCCGGCGGTACCGCACCGGTCGCCCCCGCTGGGAAGGATGTGGAATGGAGCAGTTGATCGCCGGTGCGGCGCACGACCCGCACGCCGTGTTGGGGGCGCACCCCGCCGAGGGGCGCACCACGATCCGGACCCTGCGTCGGGGCGCGGCGGAGGTGACACTGCTGGTCGACGGGGCACGGCATCCGATGCGCCGGGTGCACGACGCGGGCGTGTTCGAGGCGAACGTGCCGGGCACCGTGACCGACTACCGGGTCGAGGTGGACGGCACCGCGCACGACGACCCGTACCGCCACTCCCCCTCGCTCGGTGAGCTGGACCTGCACCTGATCGGCGAGGGGCGGCACGAACGGCTCTGGGAGGCGCTCGGGGCGCGGGTCACCGACGCCGGAGTGGCCTTCGCGGTGTGGGCGCCCAACGCGCGGGGCGTGCAGGTGGTCGGCGAGTTCACCGGTTGGGGCCCGGACGACGGCTGGCCGATGCGCTCCCTCGGCTCCAGCGGGGTGTGGGAGATCCTCGTGCCCGGGGCGAGGACCGGGCAGCGGTACAAGTACCGCATCCTCGGCGCGGACGGGCACTGGCGGGACAAGGCCGACCCGATGGCCGCGTACGCCGAGGTGCCGCCGGCCACCGCGTCGGTGGTGCACCGCTCGACGTACGAGTGGAACGACGCGGACTGGCTGGCCCGGCGGGCGCGGCGGCAGCCGCACCAGGAGCCGATGAGCGTGTACGAGGTGCACCTCGGATCGTGGCGGCCCGGCCTCGGCTACCGGGAGCTGGCCGAGCAGTTGACGGCGTACGTGACCGACCTGGGCTTCACGCACGTCGAGTTCATGCCGGTGATGGAGCATCCGTTCGGCGGATCGTGGGGCTACCAGGTCACCGGCTACTACGCCCCCACGTCCCGGTTCGGTGACCCGGACGCGTTCCGCCACCTGGTCGACACCCTGCACGCCGCCGGTGTCGGGGTGATCCTGGACTGGGTGCCGGCGCACTTCCCCAAGGACGACTGGGCACTCGCCCGCTTCGACGGCACCCCGCTCTACGAGCACCCCGACCCGCGTCGCGGCGAGCACCCCGACTGGGGCACGTACGTCTTCGACTTCGGCCGGCGTGAGGTGCGCAACTTCCTGGTCGCCAACGCGCTCTACTGGTTCGACGAGTTCCACGTCGACGGGCTGCGGGTGGACGCGGTGGCGTCCATGCTCTACCTGGACTACTCGCGCGGCGAGGGGCAGTGGGAGCCCAACCGGCACGGCGGCCGGGAGAACCTGGAGGCGATCGCCTTCATGCAGGAGGTCAACGCCACCGTCTACAAGCACCACGCCGGGGTGGTGATGATCGCCGAGGAGTCGACCGCCTGGCCGGGCGTGACCCGGGCGACCAGCGACGGCGGGCTCGGTTACGGGTTCAAGTGGAACATGGGCTGGATGCACGACACCCTGCTCTACACCTCGAAGGACCCGGTCTACCGGCAGCACCACCACCATCAGCTCACCTTCTCCCTGGCGTACGCCTTCAGCGAGAACTACGTGCTGCCGATCAGCCACGACGAGGTGGTGCACGGCAAGGGCTCGCTGGTCGGCAAGATGCCCGGTGACCTGTGGCAGAAGCTGGCGAACGTGCGGGCGCTGCTGGCGTACATGTGGGCGCACCCGGGTAAGCAGCTGATCTTCATGGGCTGTGAGCTGGGCGACGAGCGGGAGTGGAGCGAGGAACGCGGCCTCGACTGGTACCTCCTGCACGACCCGGCACGAGCCGGCGTCCAACGGCTGGTCAAGGACCTGAACACGGTCTACCGGGACACCCCGGCACTCTGGGCGCAGGACACCGAGCCGGCCGGCTTCCGCTGGATCGCCGGGGACGACGTCGCCAACAACACGGCGTCCTTCATCCGGATCGCCCCGGACGGCTCGACGCTGGTGTGCGTGGCGAACTTCTCCGCCCGACCGCTGCACGATTACCGGATCGGCCTGCCGGCCGGTGGCACCTGGACGGAGATCGTCAACACCGACGCGCACCACTACGGCGGTTCGGGCGTGGGCAACCTCGGCACGGTGCGCGCGGAGTCCGTGCCCTGGCACGGCCTGCCCGCGTCGGCTCTCCTCCAGGTGCCCCCGCTCGGCGTGCTCTGGCTTCGCCCCGCCTGACGGCCGTGGAAGGAGAAACTAGTTTTGGCGCCCACCAACTCGAGCGCAGTGAACTCGATGAGGTAGGCAGTCGTCCACGAGGACGGACAGCGCATCTGGGCTCACGTCGGCTAAGGCGGGTAAGGAAAGCGTCCAGCGCCCGACAGTCAGGGCACCCGCGATCAAGGAACGAGCTTTGGCCGGTTCGGCGATCGCAGCAAGGCCGGTCAGGGCCTGCGCCTGAAAAGTCGGGTCCGTGATGGACCGGGCCGTCCGTTCGGCGCAGTCCACCTCGCCTGCGGCAGTCCACGTTGTGGCGAGATGACTGAGGGCCCGCGCCTTCGACTCGGGGTTGGTGATGGACCGGGCAGTCTGTTCGGCGGCGGTGGCCATTGCCGCGGCTCGATCGGCCTGCCCTGCGACAGTCCACGCCCCCGCGAGGTGGGTGAGGGCTCGAGTCTGTGAGTAGAGATCGGTGATGGATCGGGCTGCCCGTTCGGCGATGTTCGCCAACGCCACAGCTCGATCGACGTGGCCTAAGCCAGTAAACAGCTCGATCAGGTGAGTGAGGGCACGCGCCTGCGATTCCGGGTCCGTGATGGACCGGGCGACGGTCTCGGCCCGGCCAACCTCGCCTACGGCAGCTAACCCCGGAGCCAGGCTACTCATGGCCCGCACCTGCGAGTACCGATCGGTGATGGACCGGGCCGTCTGTTCGGCAGCGACGGCTAACGACGCAGCTCGATCAGACTGCCCTACGACGACCAACCGCTCGGCCAAGTCGATCAGGGCATGCGCCTGCGATTCCGGTTCGGTGATGGACCGGGCGATGGCCTCGGCACGGCCAACCTCGCCTGCGGCAGCCAACACCCCAGCCAGGCTACTCAAACCCCGCGCCTGCGGGCCTGGGTCCAAGATGGACCGGACTGTACGCTCGGCGACGTTGGTCAATGCCACAGCCCGGTCAGACTGCCCTACGACGACCAACCGCTCGGCCAGATCAATCAGGGCACGCGCCTGCGATCCCGGTTCGGTGATGGACCGGGCGATGGCCTCGGCACGGTCAACCTCGCCTGCCGCAGCTAGCGCCTGAGCCAGGCTACTCAGGGCGTGCGCCTGCGAGTACCGATCGGTGATGGACCGGGCCGTCTGTTCGGCAGCGACGGCTAACGACGCAGCTCGATCAGGCTGCCCCAGGATGACCCACCTCTCGGCCAGATGAGTGAGGGCAGGCGCCTGCAAGTGCGGGTCCGGGATCAACCAGACCGATCGTTCGGCGACCTTCGCCAACGCCACAGCTTGATCGATCTGCCCTATGGCAGCCAGCACCCGGACCAGTTCAGTGAGGGCCACGGCCCGCAGACGCGTATCCGGAATGGACTGGGCAGTCCGTTCGGCTTCGGTCGCCAACGCCACAGCTCGATCTACCTTGCCTACGGCAGCGAACGCTGAGACCAGACTGGAGAAGGTCCACACCTGGTGGCACGGGTCGGTCATGTACCGGGCCGCTCGCTCGGCGCGGTCAACCTCGCCTGCGGCAGCCAACGCGTCAGCCAGGCCAGTCAGGGCCCAGCCCTGCGAGTCCGAGTTGGTGACGGATCGGGCCGCCCGCTCGGCGGCGTCGGCCAACACCACAGCTCGGTCAGACTGCCCTACGGCAGCCAGGGCTTTGACCAGTTCAACGAGGACTTGCGCCCGTCGGTCCCGATCCCTGATGGATCTGACAGTCTGCTCGGCGGCGTCTGCCACCGCCACAGCTTGGTCGACCTGGCCTACCGCAGCCAACACCTTGACCAGATGAACGAGGGCGTGCGCCCGCGGGCCCGCATCCGCAATCAACCGAGCCGACTGCCCGGCCACAGTGGCCAACACCACAGCTCGATCTACCTGCCCTGCGACAGCCCACTCCTCGGCCAAGTAGGTGAGGGCCTCCGCCCGCGCTTCCGGGTTGGTGTCGGAACGAGCCGTCCGCTCGGCGACGATAGCCAATGCCGCAGCCCGGTCAACCTGCCCTACGACAGTCCACGTCGCGGCCAGTTCAGTAAGGGTCCGCACCTGCCAGCACGGACGCTCAATGGACCGGGCTGTGCGCTCGGCGACGAGCGTCAATGCCGCAGCTCGATCGAACTCGCCTACGGCAGCCAGTGCCACGACCAGTTTCGACAGGGATCGTGCCTGTGAAACCGGGTCCGTGATGGACTCGGCCCTCGACTCGGCCGCGATTGCCAGCGCCACCGCTCGATCGGCCTCACCTCCGGTAGCCGCTAACTCGACCAGTTGGGTGAGGACCTGCGCCTGCCGGGACGGGTCCGTTATGGACTGGGTGACGGCTTCGGCGTGGTCAAACTCGCCTGCGGTAGCTAACGCCATAGCCAGATCACTCAAAGCCCACGCCTGCGATTCCGACTTGCCAATAGACCGGGCGGTCTGTCCGGCTGCGGTCGCCATTGCAATGGCTCGGTCGATCTGCCCTGCGGCAGCCCACGTCTTGACCAGGCTGGTCAGAGCCTGCGCCCGCATTTCCGTGTTGGTGATAGACCGGGCAAGGGCTTCGGCGCGGACGGGTTGCCCGACAGATGCCCAGACGGCGGGAAGTTCAGTGGGGATGTTGGTATTGCGCTCGGTGAGCTGGTCGCGGTACCAGGCCAAACGCAGGGCGTGGCACAGGTTGGGGAAGGATTGGCTGCTGGTATGCGTTAGGGCGGTGGTGATCTCGGCTAGGGCTGCGGCGTCGCCGCCGGTGGCATCCAGCATTCGATCGTGGCGTGCGGAGTCGGTGGCCAATGCGACCAGCCGGTCAACGTCGTTGGTCTCGGCGAGCATGCGGGCATACCCGCGTAGCAAATATCCCGGGGTGTCGGCGGGCCATCCTCGGTCCCGGTAACCGGCAGCCCAGTCGTGCAGGCGGTCGGCGAAGCCAGCGAGAGTGTCCGGACCGAGCCGGTCGACGGCCTGCGCACGCAGGGTCTCGTGGGTGAACAGGAACACGCGCGCTGTGGCGGCGGTATCGACGCGCCCGGCGATAGTACGGCCAAACACGCCGCGAAGAAGCCGGTCAATTTCGAAGGTGGGCCGTCCCGTTAACTGCTGCAGATCGCGGTGGCTTAGGCCACCGCCGCAGGCAGTGACCAGACCGAGAACCTGGTAGCCCAGGCCGTCGTGGCGACTCCGGTCGGTGGCTAGGACCTCGTCGAGTTCACGCTGTGCCAACGCAGTGACCTGCGTGGCATGCGGCGAGATATCCAACCGGCGGATCCGGCAGTTGTGCAGTGGGTGGTCGGCGTCAACGTCGGCGGGCAGCGGCGGGTCCGGCCGGCCAGCGACGATCACCCGCAACCCGTCGGGAGGACGTTTAGGCAGGCAAGCAGCGATGCTGGGCAGCCCGGAACCAGGCAAGGAACCGCAGTCCTCATCCAACCCGTCAACGAGCAGTACCAGCCGCCTACCCGCCTTTGCCGCCTTCGCTACGGCCTCGCCCAGCAGTCGGCGCCGCAGCCGGTCCCGCGCGGCGGCGGAGGTGAGCAGGGGAACTTGATCACCGGTGATCGCGGAAAGCTGGTCGAGCAGGCCGTCGGTGAAGGCTGCGCTATCGGCCTGACCCGAATAACGGGCGGTGACGAAGAACGAAACCACCCACAGGCCCGGCGGCGGGTGAAGGACGAACCAGGCCATCAGTGCGGACTTGCCCGCCCGCGGCCCCGCTCGCCACCACATATACGACTCGTCTCCGTCGGTGCACCAGGCGGCCAGATCGTTCAACTCGTCCTGGCGGTCGAGCAGCCGCAGCGGAGCGATGTCACCGACCTGCTCGACGTAGCCGGAACGCAGCCACCAACCCGGTCGATCGAAGTCACGCCGAGTTTCCCGGGCCTCGGCGCAGGCCTCCTTGTAGTAGCGGACACCCCGATCTGCCTCTGCGCCGACCGTCCCCAATGCGCGCAGCAGGTTCCGGGCCTGCGCCTCGTCGGCTGGCATCGCCAGACCGCGCAGCATCTCCCCGACGCGGCTCCTTGAGGTAAGCCCCAATGCTGCGGCGACCACGCTAAGGCTCGGCATTCCGTTGGCCTGGTGAACCTTGTCGCAGTACACCAGCCAGCGTCGCCCCGCCCCGGAAGCCGGCCAAGCCTGCTGGTTGATCGGTCTGCCCCGACCGCTACGTCTCGGACTCATCCGACCCCCGACAACCCTCCACGACCCAACGGCCAGTTCCGTCCGGTAACCGTGCGCCCACTGTGCCCTCCCGCTATCGAGGAAGAGCCCGCCCGACAGCGATTGGCGCCGACCGCCGAAACAACGCACACCAGCGCACAGGGCCGCGCACACCGAGGGCGACAAGCTGGCTGACGTCATCACGGGACGACGGTCCCGAATCAAACACCACCGACAGGGACATACAGATGGAAACCATCACCGGCGACGTGACCGCCATCATCGCCCTAGTCAATCTGACCACGAGTTTGATCAACATCGCGGACGCATTCAAGTCCCGGCGTCGGCTACCCCGAGACAACAAGGAGAGCCGGCAGCATCGCTGATCTACGCAAGACCCTCTTCGGTGGGGGCAGCAGTCGTAGCGCAGCCCCAGGGCGTGTCTCGTGGATCAGTGCGAGCCGAGGCGACGTCTGGGCCCGCCGCAGGCCGCGCACTAATCTGCATAGATGGGCATAAGGTCGTGGGTGCGGCGTCGGCGTGTGCTGCGGAGGTTCAAGCCGTGGACGCGGCCGGGGTCGATGGCCGGGGACAAGGCCGAGCAGGGCATCGAGCTCTTGACCCGAACCCTCGGCCCCTGGCACACCGACACCGTGGACGCCCGCAGGAAGCTGCGGTTCTGGCTGCTGAAGGAGGGCGACCCGGCCGCCGCGATCCGCCTCGCCCAGACGGAGGTCGCCGACCGGACGGCGGCACTTGGCGCGGACCATCCCGACACCCTGGCCGCTCGCTGGGAACTGATCTCCCTCGCTCCGAAGACTCTCGGCTGGCCCACAGTGATCGCCGAGACCCGGCGTCTCGCCGATGACAGGGCCCGGGTGCTCGGCCCGTACCATCGCGACACGCTCCTCGCGCGGCGCTCGGTCGGCTACTCGCTGAGGGACAGCGGGGCGAGCGCCGAGGCGATTCAGGTGTTCACCGATGTCCTCGCCGAACTGGAGGCCCTGGAGCGGCCCTCGGAGGAGCAACTGCGCGAGACCTGGCAGGGCCTGGCCTACGCGCTGGAGCGTCACGGCGACGTCAAGCGTGCTCTCTTCTTCGTGGAGAAGGAACTCGCCGCCGAGCGGCGCACCGTCTACCCCGAGGACGAGAACCTCGGACAGCACCACCTGAAGATGCTGCTGGAATGGCGCGACCGGTTGCGCGGCAAGCAGGCCGCGCGCTAGGTCCTCCCTCCCGCCACTGGTCACCCGGCAGGACTGCACCGGCAGCAGCGGCGGCAGCACAGCCGGTCGCGACTCGTCAGATCCCCTCGTGCCACACGCACCTGACGAGCGAGATCCATGATCCGCGAGGCGGAACCTAGCGACGACGGTGGGTGGATTTCTGGCGGGTGCGAGGTCGGGATCGGGTCAGGTTTGCCAGGCTCTGCACCGGATGGTCGAGATCGGCCTGGGTGAGGACAGGGCGCTCCAGCCGGTTCGACAGCCATCGGCGCTGATAGTCGTTCAGGTCGTTGACGAACACCACGGCGTCGACGTCCCTGCTCGAGCAGGTGGCAGCGATCTCCTCCAGCTTTCCCCGACGGACGAGGAAACGGCGCGACAGTGGGGTCGTCATCAGCCGGACGCCGCCGTCGGAGACACCTCTGCGCTGAGCGTACCGACCCAGGACCTGTCCTCCCAGCGCCGTCACCCGCGCTTCCAGGGCGTCAAGCCGGGCCTGGTAGTCACGGTCCTTCGCGGAGAACAAGCCCACCAGGACCACGGACTGGAGGACGGTCACGTGGACAGCATCCCAGGTGCGCGAAGTTCTTCCACGGATCTCGCCTCGTACGTCACTCGTCAGACACCGAAGACTGGCGCGCACCGGCCCGCGCACACGCTTCGCCGATCTGGCGCACCGTGTCGTCCCGGTAGGGCGTTACCGGCTCTTCCGACGACCAGATGAAGGCCGGGCCGGTCGGCAGAACAATCCGCACGGAGACGGTGCGCCCGGACATCGTCCTGATCCTGATCCCCGCCCGGCCCACCGGCTCGACGGTGGCGACGTCCCGCAGGTCGACCCACCGTCGCAGCACCGCACGCTCGCCGAACCCGGGGACTTTCAGGAGCCGTACCGGGGCGAACAGCAGTCGGACGTCGGTGAGGACGAGCAGCACGCCGACGAGGGCCAGACGGGTGCCTGGAACGGGGAAGTAGGCCCGCTGGGTGAAGAGCGGCCGTTCCCAGGTGAACAGGGGCGGCATGGCGTACGTCGGCACGGACCTCACCTTCCTCGACCGGCCGTCGCCGGCCACGCTTCCGCATCCGGGCCACTTCCCCGTGGTCGCCGCAACGGTATCGCCGAGCCGGTCGCCGATTCGCGTCCCCGCCCGTTTCCGGGTACGACCTGGTACCTGGACGGTCAGAGGCGGGTGATGCGGATGGCATCGGCGACGACGTAGCCGGTGGTGGCGGTCCACCGGCTCACCCCGACCACCTGGCGGGTGCCTGCAGCCAGGGAGTAGTTGCCGAGCGTCCGCCACTGGCCGCCGCCGCTGCGCTGGTCGACGGTGACCGTGACGTTCCCGGTGCTGGTCGCCACCAGGTGCGGGGTGGCGCTGTTGTAGCCGGGGTCGGCCGGGTACCAGACCTCCACCCGGTAGGTGCCGGCGGCCGGGATCGCCGCGCTGAACCAGGCCACGTCGCTGACCGACTGCGGGTTGGCGAACCGGTAGTTGGTGCCGTGCCGGGTGGTCAGGAAGGCCGAGGTGCCCCAGTTGGCGCTGGCGGTGAAGCCGCCGGTGGTGGCGTTGTCGGCGATCACGCTGAAGGTGCCGCTGCCGTCGCCGGGCACCGTCCGGGCCGCGCTCGGCGCGCTCTCGTGGTGCAGCCGGTGCACCGCGGTGACCAGGTACCGGTAGGTGCTGCCGGCCGCCGCCGTGGCGTCGAGATAGGTGCCGGTGGCCCCGTTGGCACGGACGGTGGCCAGCAGGTGCCGGCCGTCGGTCAGGGCGCAGGCGTCCACCGGTCCGTCGCCGGGCAGCCGGTACACCGCGTACCCGGTGGTCGTGCCCGTGGTCGGGCGCTGCCAGGTCAGGGTGACCCCACCGCTTCCCCGCGTCGCGGCGGTCAGGGTGGGCGCGCCGGGCGCGGACCCACCCCGGGCCAGCGGTACGGGCAGCAGCGCCGGACGGCTGTAGTGGTCGGCGACCACCCGGGCCATCGCGCCGATCCGGTTGGCGCGGACGTCCTTGGCGCTGAAGTGGATGTCGCCGACCACCTGCGGGTGGCTGCGGTTGAGCGTGAAGTGGCCGGTCAGCTCGCCGACCTTCTGCCAGGCCGGGTCCTGGCCGGACGCGCCGGACCGGTAGGTGGCCTGCCCGACGACGAGTTGCACGTTCGTCCCGGTGGTCACCTGTGACCACCAGCGCACGAGTTCGGCGTAGTCGGCGGCGGGGTGCCCGATGTGCCAGTAGATCTGCGGGGCGATGTAGTCGACCCAGTTCTGCTTGACCCAGCGCCGGGTGTCGGCGTAGATCGCGTCGTAGGACTGGAGGCCGGTGGTGCGCGAGCCGAGCGGGTCGGTGCCGGCGTTGCGCCAGATGCCGAACGGGCTGATCCCGAAGGAGACCCAGGACTTCGCGGCGTGGATCTTCTGGCTCATCTCCTGCACCAACAGGTTGACGTTGTTGCGCCGCCAGTCGTGGATGCTGCTGAACCCGGCGCCGTACTGGGCGAAGGTGTCCTGGTCGGGGAAGCTCACCCCGCTCACCGGGTACGGGTAGAAGTAGTCGTCCCAGTGCACGCCGTCGATGTCGTAGCGGCGGACGGCGTCCATCATGGCGTCCTGCACGAAGGCCCGTACCGCCGGAATGCCCGGGTTGTAGTAGAGCTGGCCGCCGTAGCTCTCCACCCAACTCGGGTTGCGCCGGGCCGGGTGGGTGCTCACCAGCCGGCTCGGGTCGTTGTGGTTGGCGACCCGGTACGGGTTGAACCAGGCGTGGAACTCCAGGTTGCGGGCGTGCGCCTCGGCGACCATGAACGCGAGGGGGTCGTAGCCCGGGTCCCGGCCCTGGGTGCCGGTGAGCCAGTGCGACCACGGCTCGTGCGGCGACGGCCAGAAGGCGTCGGCGGTGGGCCGGATCTGCACGACGACCGCGTTCATCCGGTTGCGGACGGCCAGGTCGAGCCAGGACCGGTACTCGGCCTGCTGGTTGGCGACGCTCAGCCCGGTGCGGCTGGGCCAGTCCACGTTGGCGACACTGGCGATCCACATGCCCCGGAACTGCCGCTTCGGGGTGGCCGGGTCGGCCGGGCAGGCCGCCTGCACGGCCACCGGGACCGCAGCGGTCGGCGTGGACGACGGCTGGGGTGCCTGCGTGAGCAGACCCGCGCCGACGAGCAGCGCCGCCACCAGCGTGGTACGGACGAGGGTCGGGATGCGCACAGCCGCCATGAAGAAGATGTTCATCTATGCGGCGAGCTCGCGCAAGTATCCTTCAGTGTCGATGACACCGCCGAACGTGACGGGCCGCTCAGACCAGGCCGGTCTGGCGGAGCAGCTTCCACAGCCCCGCGCCGTCCGGGGCGGAGAGCCACTTCTGCCCCACCGGCCCGGACGACGACTCGTGCCCGGCCAGCGGCGCCGGGAGCGTACCGGCGAGCACCGACTGGGTCGGCGAGAGGCGGCGGATCGCCACGGCCGCCACGTTGCCCGGGTGGCCGGCGGCGAACTCCCGGTAGATCTCCTGGTCGTGTTGGCCGTCGTCGCCGACCAGCAGCCACTTGACGTCGGGGAACTCGGTTGCCAGCCGGGCCAGGGTGGCGCGCTTGTGCTCCCGCCCGCTGCGGAACCACCGGTCGTGGGTGGGACCCCAGTCGGTGAGCAGCAGCGGTCCGGCCGGGTAGAGGTGCCGGGAGAGGAACCGGGTCAACGTCGGCGCGACGTTCCACGCGCCGGTCGAGAGGTAGAAGACCGGCGCGCCGGGGTGTGCGGTGACCAGGCGTTCGTAGAGCACCGCCATGCCGGGCACCGCGTTGCGGGCGTGCTCGTCGAGGACGAAGGTGTTCCACGCGGCGAGCAGCGGTCGGGGCAGCGCGGTGACCATCACGGTGTCGTCGATGTCGGAGAGGATCCCGAACCGGACCTGTGGGTCGAGGATGCGCACCGGCGCCTCCACCGGCTCGGCGTCGGCCATGGTCAGCCGCACCGACCCCCACCCCGGGGGCAGGTCGGCCTTCACCACCGTGTTGACGAAGCCGCTGCGGTCGGCACACGCCTCGTGGCGGACTCCGCCGGCCTCGATCGTGACGGTCACCCGCTTCGCCGGCAGCGTGGTGAAGCTGCGCCAGCCGCGTACCTTCTCCAGCCGGCCCTTCTTGCGGTTGTCGGCCCGGCCGAGCAGCACCCGGCACATCACCCGCACCCAGCCCGGGGCGCCGTACCCGGTGTAGGCGATGATGTTGGTCTGCCAGCCGGTGCGACGCAGCCGGCGCTCCACCAGCCGGTGCACGGCGTCTTCGATCCGGGCGGCGCGGTGCAGGCTGGGTACGGCGAGCTGGCCGGCGGGAGGCGTGGACACGCTGACACCCTGCCACACCCGCCGTCAACCGGCCACGCGAGCGATCAACCGCGCCCCCACCTGCGCCGATCCGCCTCCCCCGCCCCGGCTCCCGTGAAACACTTTCCGTCGCAGGGCGGCGACGGGGGCGTTCGGCGATGGCGACAGGCGTACGACGGTGGGTTCCGGCGCTGGACCGGCCGGCCCTGGTCGCCCTCCTGCTCGGCACCGCCGGGGTGGTCTACCGGCTGGTGCTGACCCTGCACACCGTTCCCGCCGGCAACAGCGACGAGGCGACCTTCGGGCTGGTCGCACTGCACGTCGCGCAGGGACGCGCGCACCCGGTCTTCCTCTACGGGCAGCGGTACATGGGAGTGCTCGAGTCGTACCTCGCCGCACCCCTGGTCGCCGTGGCCGGGCCGTCCTGGGTGGCGCTGCGGCTGCCCCTGCTGGCGCTCTACGCCCTGTTCGTCTGGCTGATGTACCGGTTGACCCGCCGGGCCTTCTCGCCCTGGTTCGCGGTGCTGGTGGTCGGTCTGCTGGCGCTCGGCACGGAACGGGTGGTCCGGGACCAGATGACCGCAGTGGGTGGGCGGCCCGAGGTGAAGGTGGCGGTGGCGGCGATGCTGCTGGTCGCGGTCGGGCTCGCCGAGCGCACGGTCCGGCACCGCCGGCTGGCCGTGGGTCTGTTCGGGCTGCTGGCCGGGGTGGCCACCTGGTCGGACTGGCTGATCGTGCCGTACCTGGCGGTGGCCGGTCTGGCGCTGGTGTACGCGCTGCGCCGGGAGCTGTTCGGGTGGGCGGCGCTGCTGCTGGTGGCCGGTTTCGCCGTCGGGGTGTTCCCGATGCTCTGGGACAACCTCACCGCCCCACCGGGGCAGGGTTCGCTGTCGGTGTTCCGCCAGGTCGACGCGACCGGCGGTCCCCCCGGCCCGCTGGTCGGGCGGGTCGTCGGCGGGTTCACCGAGGGGGTGCCGCTGGCCAGCGGGCTCTGCCCGGCGGGGGGCTGCGCCCGCTGGCAGGAGTGGTTCGGGGTGCTCTACCCGGTGCTGCTCACGCTCGCCGCCGGGCTCGCGCTCGCCGCGCTGCGCCGCCGGGCCACCCACCCGGTCCGGCCGGTCGTGTGGCTCGCCCTGGTCGCCGGGGCGGCGTTGACCCTCGTCGGGTACGTGCGCAGCCCGCTGGCCGCCGCCGACCCGCTGTCCAGCGCCCGGTACCTGTCGGTGCTCCAACTGTCGCTGCCGGCGGTGCTCTGGCCGCTGTGGGTGGCGGCGGTGGCCTGCTGGCGGGGCACGGCGGGGGCGGCCGGGCGGCTCGCCGGGGCCACCGCCACCGCCGTACTGGCCGCGCTGACCGCCACCGCGCTGGTGGCGACCGGCCTGTTCGCCGTCGGCACCGCCGGCATCCGCGCCGAGGAACGCCAGGCCCGCCGGATCGCCGAGGTGCTGCGCGCCACCGGCCCCCGCCACGTGTACGGCGACTACTGGACCTGCCACCGGCTGACCTTCACCACCGCCGAGGAGGTGCTCTGCGCGGTGCTCGACGACCGGCTGCACCCGGGGCAGAACCGCTACCCGGCGTACTGGCGGGCGGTGGCGCGCGCCGAGCGGCCCGGGTACGTGCTGCGGGCCGGCTCGGCGGCCGAGCGACGGCTGACCGAACTGCTCGCCGGGGACGACATCCCGGCCACGGTCACCGAGGTCGGCGACTACCGGGTGTACCACCCCACCACCGCCGTCCGCCCCTGGCGGTGAGCGCCCAGATAGGCTCGCCCGGCCAGCGTCCCACCGGCCCGTGAGGGGTGCCTCCCGATGCTCATCCTGTTGCCGCCCTCCGAGCGCAAGGCCGACGTCCGCGCCGGGCGGCGGCTCGACCTGACCCGCCTCAGCCTGCCCGAGCTGAACCCGGCCCGGGAACGGGTGCTGGACGCGCTGGTCGCCGTCGCCACCACGCCGGACAACGACGTCGTGCGGGAGGTGGTGCTCACCAGCGCCCAGCGGGAGGACATCGCCCGGAACGCGCGGCTGCGCCGGGCCGCCACCGCCCCGGCTGCGTCGCTCTACACCGGGGTGCTCTACGAGGCGCTGGACCTGGCCACGCTCCCCGCGCCGGCCCTGCGGGCGGCCCGCCGGCAGGTGCTGGTCGCCTCCGGGCTCTGGGGCGCGGTACGCCTCACCGACCGCATCCCGCCGTACCGCTGCCCGATGCCGCTGACCCTGCCCGGCCCGGGGGCGCTGGGCGCGTACTGGAAGCGGGCGCTGGCACCGGTGATGGAGTCGGCGGCGGCCGACGGCCCGGTCCTCGACCTGCGCTCCGCCGCGTACGCCGCCACCTGGACGCCCCGGGGCGAGGTGGCCGGGCGGACGGTGACCGTGCGGGTGCTGCACGAGCGGGAGGTCGACGGGGTGGTGACCCGTTCCGTGGTCAGCCACTTCAACAAGGCGACCAAGGGCCGGCTGGTCCGTGACCTGCTCACCGCCGGGATCCGCCCGCGTGGCGCGGACGAGTTGGTGACCGCCCTGCGCGACCTGAAGTACACGGTGCTGGAGGAGGAGCCCGTCGCGCCCGGCCGGCCACGCCGCGTCGACGTGGTGGTCACCCGGCTCTGACCGGCGACGCCCCGCGACCCGGACGGGTCGCCGGTGGGTGCGTCCGGGGGCACGGCAACGCAAATTTTGCTCAAGGCTTGCGCCGATCGGTACCGCGCGGGCCCCGCACCGTCCACGGTAGGGATACCCCGACGAGTGGAGGAGCGGTCCCCGATGGAAACCACCCTGCTCGACCGGCCCCGGACCACGGCGCACCCACCGCCGTTGGACTGGCCGACCGTGGCCGACGCCTTCGAGGTCGCCTGCCTGCTGCGCTGCATGCCCCTGCCGGCGGGTCCCCGAGGCCGGCATGCCGGTGAGCCGTACCGGAGCACTGTCGAGTTCAACCGCGAGGACGCGGCGCTGCGCATGCGGCAGTTGCTCGGCCGGCTCGGCGTCCCGGTCGAGCACGAGATCACCGTCGGCGGGTTGCGCCGCCGCTTCGAGCTGCACCGGCTGCGGGTGCCCGCGTCGGGTCGGGCCGCGTACACGACGCTGCTGGACAGCGGGTGGCGGCAGGGCCGGCGGGAACTGCTCGGCGGCCCGGTGCCCGGCGCGTCGGCGGCCCGGCGGGTGTGGCGATCCCGACTGGCCGCCGCCGCCTGGCGGTCCGCCCTGCTGGCCGGTGGTCGGCACGTCCGCCGGCACATCCTCGGGGTCCGCCTCACCGACCGGGAACTGGCCGCCGTCCTGGTCCGGGGCGCCGCCCTGCTGGAGGTTCCGGCCACGCTCCGCCCGGGAGCCGGCTGCTTCGTGGTGAGCGTCGCCGACGGGGCGGACCGCAACCGGATCCTGGAGAGCGCCAGCCTGAACCCCGCCCCGCCGGTGCCGCCCACGGAGGCGTCCTAGCACTGCGACGGCAGTGCGACGGCAGTGCGAGGCCTACGTCCCGGGCCGCGTGGTGGTCGCTCCTAGCGCCCCTTGCCGGGGGCCTTGTGGAAGGTGACGATCCGCCAGGTCTTGTCGGTTCGCGCCATGTCCTGCCGCAGACCTGGCCTGGGTAGCCAGCTCGTCGGGCGTGTAGCGCTCGGTGTTGAGGACGGCGAAGTGGGCGTCGCCGTAGTCGAAGGACCAGACGTTGAGGGAGGAGTCGGTCGGATCAGCGGCGGTGATCGCGAACTCGATGGGTGAGGAGAAACTGGTGAAGTCTCGTAGACCCCGTTGACCAGAGTCGGCGGCTTCCCTGCGGCTTCGGGCCATGGGCGGGCCCGTGAACGGCGGCGGGTTGCCAACCGGGGGTGTCCCAGCGCAGAGTGCTGCCTGTGAACGGCGTGCGCTCCACCTCCGGCCGCCGACGGGCCGCTGCCCTCGCGCTGCTGGCCGTGCTGGTCGGGGCGGCCGTGCCGGCGTTGGCCGCCTGCCGCGACGAGCCGGTCGAGCCGGTCCGCATCCGGATCGCCACCGGCAGCCCCACCGCGGTCTACCACGCCTTCGGCGAGTCGCTGGCGACCATCCTGAACCGGGAACTGCCCGGGGTGCGGGCCAGCGTGGTGGTGACCGCCGCGTCGGCGGAGAACGTCCATCTGGTCGCGACGGGCTCGGCGGAGCTCGGCTTCACCCAGGCCGACGTCCTCTCCGGGGCCCCGAACGCCCATCCCGGCGTGGTGGCGGTGGCCCGGGTCTACGACGACCTGCTGCACCTGGTCACCACCGCCGGCTCGCCGGTCCGGACGCTGGCGGACCTGCGCGGCCGGCAGGTGTCGGTGGGTGCCCCCGGCTCGGGCACCGGGATCACCGCCGGCCGGCTGCTCGACGTGGCGGGGCTGGACGACGGCGTGGTGCGGCGGGAGCGGTTCGGCCTGGACGACTCGGTGTCCGCCCTGCGTGAGGGGCGGATCGACGCATTCTTCTTCTCCGGCGGCCTGCCGGTGCGGGCGATCGAGCAGCTCGCCGGCAGTACCGGGATCCGCCTGGTCGACCTGGGCGAGTGGACCGAGCCGTTGCGCCGCAGCCACCGCGAGGTCTACGTCTCCCGGGACATCCCCAGTTCGGCGTACGGCGCGGAACCGGTGACCACCGTGGCGAACCCGAACTACCTGGTGGTCGGGGCGGACGTGCCGGAGTCGCTGGTGCGGGAGGTGACCCGGCTGCTGATGGAACGCCGGGAGGAGTTGGCCGCCGCGCATCCGGCCGCCGGCCGGATGAGTGCCCGCTCGGCCATCGCGACCGTTCCGCTGCCCCTGCATCCGGGTGCGGCCGCCTGGTACCGCGCGAACAAGCCCTGACCCGATCGGCGCGACAGCGCCCAGCCGGACCTGGGAGGACAGCCCGGCCCGGTGCGTGACGGGCTCGGGACGCGACCGGTTCAGGGCACAGGCGACGCCCGGTCCGGCCGGTCCCCGACGTCCGGCGGGCCGGTCCCGCTCGGCGGGCCGTCGCCGCTCGCGGGCTCGGCCCCGATCGCGGGCTCGTCGCCGAGCGCGGGCTCGTCGCCGAGCGGCGGACCGTCGGCAGCCGGCGCGGCGGGGAACCACAGTTCCGCGACCAGGCCCCGGGGCTCGCCCCGACGCATGGTGAGATGCCCACCGCAGGCGTCCACCAGCACGGCCACGATGGTCAGCCCCAGCCCGGCCCCCTCGACGTTCTGCGCGTCCGGGGCCCGCCAGAACCGTTCGGTCGCCTGTTCGAGCTGGCTGTCGGTCATCCCCGGACCGGTGTCGGCGACCACCACGGTCACCCCGTCCCCGGCCGGCTCGACGCCCACCGTCACCGCGCCGCCGGGACCGCTGAACTTCACCGCGTTGTCGATCAACGCGTCCAGGGCCTGGTCGATGGCGGTGGGCACGGTCCGGGCGTACCGGGGACCGGCAGCGGCGGTCAGGCGCAGCGTGACCGCCCGGCGGCGGGCCAGCGGCTCCCACGCGGTCACCCGGGACGCGGCCACCGCCACCGCGTCGACGGTGACCAGGCGGTTCTCCTCCCGTTCCGCCCGAGCCAGGGTGAGCAGCGCGTCGAGCACCTGGGCCAGCCGGTCGGTCTCCTCCAGGGCCAGCTGGTGCTCGGCCCGCCCCTCCGGGTCGGTCAGGTTCGGCCCCAGTTCCTCGACCCGCAGCCGCAGCGCGGTGAGCGGATTGCGGAGCTGGTGGCTGGCGTGCGCGACGAAGGCCCGCTGGCGGTCCATCACGTCGGAGACCACGTCGGCCATGTGGTTGAAACCGGCGGCGAGACGACGCAGCTCCGGCGGGCCGAGCCGGTGCTGCACCCGCGCGCTGCGATCCCCCTCGGCGATCTCGTGGGTCACCGCGTCCAGCTCGATCACCGGGCGTAGCACCCAGCCGGCCAGTCCGAACGCGGTCAGCACGCAGGCCAGCACGGCGAGCAGCCCGATCACCGCGAGCGCCAGCCACCAGGTGGTGACCGCGCGGCGTACCGCGTCGACCGGGCTGGTGGTGACCACCGCGCCCAGCACCTCGCCGCCGTCGTTGATCGGCACCGCCACCACGAGCGGCCCGTCCACCCAGGGCCAGACCGACTCGGTGCCGGTGAACTGCTGCCCGGAGAGCGCGACCCGCAACGCCAGCTCGGTGGCCGGCGACGACCGGTAGCCGGCGGAGACCGCCACCGTCCGCAGTTCCCGGTCGACCACGGCCGCGTCGATGTCGTACAGCTTCTCGTAGCTGGCGAGTTCACCGTCGAGCTGCCCGGTGCCGCCGCCCCGCAGGGCCGGACCGGCGAGCGAGGCGAAGCGGGTGGCGTCGGCGAGCCGGTCCGCGCGGACCCGGTCGGTCTCCCGGTTGGCCAGGGTCACCGCGAGCGGGGTCTCCAACGCCACCAGCACCAGCGCCATCAGCAGCAGGTAGCTGATGACCAGCCGACGACGCACCGGGACCTCACTCGCCCCGGAGCCGGTAGCCGACCCCGCGGACGGTCTCCACCAGGCGCGAGTCGCCCAGCTTGCTCCGCAACGACCCGACGTGCACCTCGACGGTGTGCCGGTCGGCCCAGGTGGTGCCCCAGACGTCGAGCAGGATCCGCTCGCGCGGCACCACCGTGCCGGGCTGCCGGGCCAGCGAGACGAGGATGTCGAACTCCTTGCGGGTCAGGGTGACCGGCCGGTCCTCGACGGTGACCGTACGGGCGGCCACGTCGATCCGGAGCCCACCGGCGGTGATCCGGTCCGGTTCCGGAGCGGCCCGAGCGGCCCGGCGCAGCACCGCCTCGATGCGCGCCTGCAACTCGACCATCGAGAAGGGCTTCACCACGTAGTCGTCCGCGCCGAGGCGGAGCCCGAGCACCCGGTCCCGCTCCTCACCCCGGGCGGTGACCGCGATGATGCCGATCTGCGCGCTGCGTCGCCGTAGTTCCCGGCACAGTTCGGTGCCGTCCCCGTCCGGCAGGGTCAGGTCGAGCAGCACCAGGTCGCACGGCGCGGCGGCCAATGCCGCCGCCACGGTCGCGGCGTGCTCGACCTGGTAACCCCGCCGACTCAACGCCGACGACAGGGCCGCCGCCACCCGGCAGTCGTCCTCCACCAGCAGGACCCGCACCCGCACCCCCTAACCGTTGAGCCCCCGGTCAGCGAATGGTGCCAGACGGGCTGGCCCCGCGACACCCCGACCGGGACAGCGCCGGACACCCGCGTGCCGGTGGGACACCCCGCGCGGACGGCCGTTCGGCGGGTGACCGTCCGGAGCGGGCGGGATCGCCGGTTATGCTTCCCGCTGCCGTGATGCTCCCCGGCGGCGCGCCGGGACCACGGTGACCGAGCACGTGCGACGGTGCCGGGCGGTTCCCTCCCGCCGGTCGCCGGCCGTGCGCCACACCGGCGCGGACGCGCCCTGCGAACTGTGAGTGGAGCCCATGAGCCAAGGAACCGACCAGGTCTTCGTACACCCGACCGCCGACGTCGAGGAGGGCGCACAGATCGGCGACGGCACGAAGGTCTGGCACCTGGCGCACGTCCGGTCCACCGCGCGGATCGGTGGCGGCTGCGTGATCGGCCGCAACGTCTACGTCGACAGCAACGTGGTGATCGGGGACCTCTGCAAGGTCCAGAACAACGTCTCCGTGTACCAGGGCGTGACCCTGGAGGACGAGGTCTTCGTCGGCCCGTGTGCCGTCTTCACCAACGACTTCCGGCCCCGGGCGCAGAACCCGGACTGGGAGATCACCCCGACCCTGGTACGCCGGGGCGCGTCGATCGGCGCGAACGCCACTCTGGTCTGCGGGATCGAGGTCGGTTCGTACGCGATGATCGCCGCCGGTTCGGTGGTGACCCGGGACGTCGCTCCGTACCAGCTGGTCGCCGGCAACCCGGCCCGGCCCAAGGGCTGGGTGAACGAGAAGGGCGAGGTGGTCTCCCGGGACCCGGCCAACCCGCCGGCCCGCGCCTGAGGTGGTAGGAGGGGTCCCCTGTTACCGCTCTTTGTCGTGCAGGGGACCCCTCCTACCACCCGACGAGCGTGGCGTCGTCAGCGTGGCTGGCGTGGGGCGTCGCGGGGCGGAGAATCCGGTGCGGGTTCAGCCGCCGATGACGACGCGCCGGACGTCGGCCCAGCGGGCCGGGTCGGTCACCCGCCGGCCGTCGACCAGTACCCGCACCTCGGGCAGGTCGGTGGCGGCCAGCGAACGGTACTCGGCGTGGTCGGCCTGCACGACGGCGGCGGTGACCCGCTCCCCGGAGTACGGGGGCAGACCGAGCGCGGTCAGCTCCTCGGCGGTGTACATCGGGTCCGAGACGTACGGCCGGGCGCCCCGGGCACGCAGCGCCTCCACCGTCGGGAAGACCCCGGAGAAGGCGGTCTCCTTGACCCCGCCCCGGTAGGCGGCGCCGAGCACCAGCACCTCCGCGCCGGTGAGGTCGCCGTACGCGGCGGCGAGCAGGTCGACGGCGTAGTCCGGCATCGCCGCGTTGGCCTCGCGGGCGGAGCGGACCACGGTGGCGGCCGGGTCGTTCCACAGGTACATCCGCGGGTAGATCGGGATGCAGTGCCCGCCGACGGCGATGCCCGGGGAGTGGATGTGGCTGTACGGCTGGGTGTTGCAGGCTTCGATGACCTTGGTGACGTCCACGCCGACGGTGTCGGCGAACCGGGCGAACTGGTTCGCCAGGCCGATGTTGACGTCCCGGTAGGTGGTCTCGGCGAGCTTGGCCAGCTCGGAAGCCTCGGCCGAGCCGAGATCCCACACGCCGTTCGGCTGGCCCAGGTCGGGGCGCTCGTCGAAGTCCAGCACCGCCTCGTAGAAGCGGACGCCGTGCACGGCGGACGCCTCGTCGATGCCACCCACCAGCTTCGGGTAACGGCGCAGGTCGGCGAAGACCCGGCCGGTGAGCACCCGCTCGGGGCTGAACACCAGGTGGAAGTCCTTGCCGGCGGTGAGCCCGGAGCCCTGCTCCAGCATGGGCGCCCAACGGTTGCGGGTGGTGCCGACCGGCAGGGTGGTCTCGTAGCTGACCAGGGTGCCCGGCTTCAGGCCGGCGGCGATGGCCCGGGTCGCGTCGTCCATCCAGCCGAAGTCCGGCACGCCCTCGGCGTCCACGAACAGCGGCACGACCACGACGACGGCCTCGCTGTCGGCCACTGCGGCGGCGGTGTCGGTGGTGGCCGAGAGAAGCCCGGCGGCGACCACCTCCTTGAGCTTGACGTCCAGGTCGGTTTCCCCGGGGAACGGCACCGCACCGTCGTTGACCAGGTTGACCACCCGCTCGGAGACGTCGGCACCGACGACGCGGTGCCCCTTCGTCGCGAACTGCACGGCCAGCGGCAGTCCGATCTTTCCGAGGGCGACGACGCAGATGTTCATGTCTACTACTTTCCTCCTAGTGGGAGCCTGCGCCGCAGGCGGGCCATCACCCGGCGTGGCGTCACAGGTGCTACGGAGACGATCAGTTGACCCTTGTGGTTGATGGTGGCGGTGAGGACGTGCAGCCGCGTGCCCCGGCGGACCACCACACGCTGGGGCACCGCCCGACGGGGACCACGCAGGGGGGCCGTCCCGGTCGTACCGAACGCGTCGATCCGCGCCTGGATGAGTCGAAGCTTACCGCCGGGGGCCAGATCGGTGAGGAGACCGGCCAACAGGATGCGCGCCCGGATGGTGGTGCCGGTGATGTCCGGGATCAGTTCGGTGGTCTCCGCCGGCACCTCGCCCGCCACGATCTTCAACGCGGAGGCCAGGTGCGGCAGGTCGGGGCGGGGACTGCGGGCGGTCACCACGAGGGTGCGGCTGCCCTCGAAGGCGACCTGGACGGTGTCCAGCCGGGCGATCCAGTCCGCGGCGCTGCCGGTGATCTCGAACCAGTCGTCCGGGATGCCGAGGCGGGGGTCGCGGAAGCCGGGGTAGTCGGCGTACCAACGGTCGTTCTCCACCACCGCCGGCGGGTTGCCCTGGTCGGCGTCCTGGCGGATCACCGCGAGCAGGTCGTCCAGCTCGCCGTGCCAGGCCAGCGCGAGCCGGACCCGGGTCTCGATGCCGAGCTGGTCGCGGATCGTGTCGGTGAGGTACCGCTCGGCCAGCGACCGCACCCCGGCCTGGACGCTGGCCTGGGTGGGCCGGTCCAACGCCAGGAAGTCGTTCTCCAGCAGCCGGGCGACCTCCCACGCGAAGTGACGCAGCAGCACCGCGTCCCGCCGGGGGCCGGCCTCGATCAGCCCGCCCACGAAATCCATGATCGACTCGGCGCAGTGCAGGCGTTCCAGGTGCCGGCTCTTGTAGGTGATGTTGTGGGCGTTGAACCGGCGGACCGCGAAGTAGTAGTCGTAGTCGGCGAGCACGGAGACCCGTCGGGCCCGGTAGCACGCCTCGATGGTGAACGGCTGGTCGCTGCCGACCGGCATGTCCTCCGGGTAGCGCAGCTTGTGCCGCTCGATCAGGTCCCGCCGGAAGAGCTTGGTGTTCGACAGCGAGAACGGCAGCGCGGAGGTGAACAGGTCCACGTCCGACTGGGTCGACTCGAAGATCGCCTGGTGGATGTACCGGCTGTTCACCCCCACCATCCGGCCCAGCACCACGTCGGCGTCGTACCGGTCGCCGGCGGCGACCAGCCGCTCCAGCGCCTCCGGCCCGAGGTAGTCGTCGGAGCCGATGAAGAAGACGTACCGTCCGGTCGCCACGTCCAGCGCCCGGTTGCTCGGGCTCGCCGGGCCACCCGAGTTGGCCTGGTGGATCACCTTCACGGTGCCGGGGTACGACCGGGCGAACCGGTCCAGTTCCCGGCTGCTGCCGTCGGTGGAACCGTCGTCCACCGCGACGATCTCCAGCCGCTCCAGGCCGATGGACTGCTCCACCAGCGAGGTCAGGCAGCGGGTCAGGTAGGGCATGGTGTTGTAGACGGCGGTGATCACCGTGACGTCGGGGACGGTCACGTGGCGACCCCCACCGCCGGGCGTGCCGCCCCGGCCCGGTCGTCCGCTGTCTCCGGTGGGTCCGTGGCCGCTGTCGGTCCGGCCTGTCCGGGCACGAGTCGGCGGTACACCCCGTCCAGCACCTCCGCCTGCGCCTCCCAGGTCCAGCTCTCGAGCAGCCCCGGCCGGTCGTACGCGGCGCGGTAGCGCTCCGGGTCGCCGAGCACGGTGGTGACGGCCCGGACGAAGTCGGTGACGTCCTCCGCGCGGAACACCTCGCCCTGGCCGGTGGAGCGGACCGTGTCGGCCATCGTCCGCACGTCGCTGACCACCAGCGGCAGCCGGGCGTGCGAGTACTCGAAGAACTTGGTGATCAACGCGATCTCGTGGTTGGGCCAGTGGTGGATCGGGATCACCCCGACGTCGGCCCCGGAGAGGAAGGGCACCACCTGCCAGTGCGCCACGTACGGCAGGACGTGCAGCCGGGCCGCGACGCCGAGCGCCTCCGCCCGGTCCCGCAGCCCGCGCACGTACTCCGAGTCCGGCTTGTTGACCACGAGGGCGACGTGCGCCGCCGGCAGGTGCGGCAGCGCCTCCACCAGGACGGCCAGCCCGCGCTTCTGGGCGGCGACGCCGCTGTAGACCAGCAACGGCACGTCGGGGCCGATCCCGCAGGAGGCCCGGATGTCCGGCACCGGCCCGTCCCCGGTGGCCATCTCACCCAGCGCCGGGGCGTTCAGCACCACCGCCGGGCGCTCCGCCAGCCCGTGCTCGGCCTGGAGCATCTCGGCCAACGCGGCGGAGACGGTCATCGCCGCGTCGGCGTACGGGACGTACTCCCGCTCGTGGGCGACGTTGCCGGGCAGCCAGCGGGCATTGTCCCGCCACGGCTGCACACCCGGCAGGTACTCGTGGGCGTCCCAGACCAGGGCGACGCGCCGGCCCTGGGCCGCGGCCCGCACCTTGGCGCGCGCACCGACGCCGATCATCCGGAAGTCGTTGGCGTGGATCAGGTCCGGAGCGAGTTCGTCCACGACCGGGCCGAAGGCCAGCTCGTAGTCCCACAGCCCGGGCTCCAGCCGGCGCCAGGCCCGCACACCCAGCACCCGCTGCCAGAACAGCGTGTAGGCCCGGTCCCACGGACTGGTCAGCCGGCGTCCCCGGCGGGCCCGGGTGAGTTCCCGTCGCCGGCCGGAGACCCAGAGCCGCAGCAGTCCGGCGGTGAGTTCCTGCGCCCGTAGCGTCCGCCACTGCCACGGGGTCGGGCGACCGGCGCCACCGGCCCGCGCGGCCAGGGTGAGGGCGGCGCGGCGCACCTTCAGGTCGGCCTGCCAGGCGCGGATGGCGTGGGCGCGGTGGGCACCGATGCCGGTCGGCGGGTACGCCAGCGGAGCGCGCAGCCAGGCCCGCCGGAACTCGTGCCGGCGGGTCGCCAGCGGGTCGGGCATGGGCAGCAGCCGTACCTCGGCCCGCCCGATCGTCCAGGTTTCGGGCTTGCCGTACGGTGCCCGCCCCAGCAGGACGACCTCCCACCCGGCCTCGGACGCGGAACGAGCGGCCTTCTGCACCCGCGAGTCGCCGTGCACGCCGTTGTCGACCAGCATGACGACCCGCCTCCGCGTACCGGTCACCGCAGCCGTGCCGTCAGATCCCATTACCGCCTGTCTCCGTCCGCCCATACCGGTCCCTAGAGGATCCCGGCGAGTCTACGGTAAGCCGGTTCCCGCGCCCCGGCGCGCACCGGTGCGTTCCCCGTGCGGACGGAGCCCGTTGCTACGCTGACGCGTGTCTCACCGGCGGTGGGCGCGCCCACCCGGCGACCCCCGGCGGATCGGACATCTCCGTCATCATCAGAGCGACCAGCGGCGTCCCGCCGTCCGCTCACCGCGAACGGGATCAGACATGGACGTGGTGACCCACAACGAGCACGGCTGGTCCCGGACGGAACCGGCCACCGCGTCGGACACCGCCGGGCCGGACACCGGTCGCGCCAGCGTGGCGCGGCGGCTCGGTGCCGCCTTCCGGTACGCCCTGCCGGCCCTGGTCGGATACGCGGCGGTGCGTCTGGTGGCGTTCGTGACCCTGTACGTGTGGGCGCGCAACACCGGCCGCCGCCCCTTCGCGCTGCTCGCCGAGTTCGACGGAGACTGGTATCTGGGCATCGCCCGCGACGGCTACGACGCGGTCGAGGCGCTGCGCAGCAACATGGCGTTCTTCCCGCTCTATCCCGGCCTGACCGCTGCGGTCGAGGCGGTGTCGCCGTTGCAGCACCGCAACTCGGCGCTGCTCGTCGGCTGGCTGGCGGCCGGTGCCGCCGCCTGGGGGCTGTTCGCCGTCGGCGACCACCTGCACGGGCGGCGGGTCGGTGTGGTCCTCGCCGTGCTCTGGGGCGTGCTGCCGCACTCCCTGGTCCAGATGATGACCTACAGCGAGGCCCTGTTCACCGCCCTGGCGGCCTGGTCGCTGTACGCGCTGCTGCGCGGGCACTGGCTGACCGCCGGGTTGCTGTGCCTGCTCGCCGGCCTGACCCGGCCGACCGGCACCGCGCTGATCGCCGTGGTCGGCCTGGCCGCGTTGATCGCCGTGGTACGCCGGCAGGACGGCTGGCGGCCGTGGGCGGCGATGGCGCTGGCACCGCTGGGGTGGCTCGGCTACCTCGCCTGGGTGGGCTGGCGCACCGGCCGGATCGACGGCTGGTTCCACATCCAGGGTGCCGGCTGGGGTTCCCGCTTCGACTTCGGGGTCAACACCTACGAACGGGGCCAGCAGGTCCTGGCCCACGCCTCGGCGCTGGAGTTCGCCGTGGTGTCGCTGGTGGGCCTGTTGGCGGTCATGTTCTTCGTGCTGTCGGTGATCGACCGGCAGCCCTGGCAACTGTTGCTCTACAGCGGCCTGCTGCTGGTGACCACGCTGGGCGCCGCCGGTTACTACCACTCGAAGGCCCGGTTCCTGCTGCCCGCGTTCCCGCTGCTGCTGCCGGCCGCCGTCGCCCTGGCGCGGGCGGGACGGGCGCGGGCGGTGACCGTCCTCACCACGCTCGCGGTCATCTCCGCCTACTTCGGCGGCTACCTGCTCCTGATCTGGAAGTTCTCGCCGTGACCCGCGTCCGGTGGGGCCGCGCCGGCCCCACCGGACGCGAGGGCATTCCCGCGCCGGACCGGGCACGGCACCGCCAACACCACCACCAGCAACACCAACCGCACCGGCCGACGCCCGGCGGCGGGGTGCCGGGAGCGGCACCCCGCCGGGTGGTTCAGCGGGTGTACGGACGCACGTCCCAGAGCCACACGTCGTCGACCTGGCGACCGGGGCCGTACAGCGCGTCGAGCACCGTCCGCAGCTCCGCCTGCCGGCCGTACCGGACCGGCAGCGCGAGGGCGTCGGCCTTCCAGTGTCGGACGTCGGCGAGCGCCTGCTCCCGCTCGGCGGAGCTGACCTCGGTGCCCCGCTCCCCCTTCGACACGGCGAGGAGCAGCGTCGAGGTCGGCTGTGGCGCGACCCCCCACCGTCCGGTGGAGTCGTCGTCCGACACCGGGCCGAGGAAGTAGCCCTGGGGCACCGCGAAGCCGACGAGTCCCGCCGAACTCCAGTACAGCGACCGCATGTCCGCCAGCGGTACGGGCACCAGCGTCCGCCCCGGCGCGACGTGCTCGCGCCAGGCGCCGGAGGTGACGAAGTCCGGCACCGGCTCGCGGCCCCGGACGGCGAGCGGGGTGGGCGCGACGGGCAGCAGCACGGCGGCCACCGCGACGGCGGCCAGCCCGGTGAGCACCCGGCCGGCGGGCCCCTGACCGGCGGCGACCGTGCTGATCCGGTCCCCGGCGACCGCCAGCAGCACTCCGGCGACCGCTGTGGTGATCAACGCGAACCGGGCCACCACCACCGAGTCGAAGATCGGCAGGTCCTGGAACAGCCAGAACGGTGCCGGCACCTCGGTCCGCCGGGTGCCCCAGGTCCAGGTGGTGCCGATCGACAGCACCGCGAAGGCGATCCCGGTGATGGCGAGGACCTGCACGAGCAGTTCGCGGCGCAGCCACAGCACGATCCCGGCGAACAGCACGAGCAGCGGCCAGCCGTAGAAGCTGGCCTGTTCGGTGGTGTTGGCCACCAGGCCGCGGGCGCTGGTCGGGCTGCCGGCGAGCGACTCGGTGGCGTACGCGGCGAACGAGCCCAGCTTGAGGGCGTAGGCGTCCGGCGTGCCCGGGTGGCCGACCCGGTGCTGGGGGCCGGCGAACTGCATCCAGAGCGGGTACGCGCTGACGACGAGCACCACCACGCCGGTGACGGCGAGTCCGCCGAGCAGCGGCTTCGCCCGGCGCAGCGCCTCCCGGGGCCGGACGACGAGCAGTGCGACGACGCCCATCGCGCAGCCGAGGGCGGCCAGGAAGAGGATCTCCAGACCGACGAAGAACTGCGCCGAGACCAGGGCGCCGAGGATCAGCCCGTCCCGGAGCACCGCACCGCCCCGGGAGAGCTTCACGACCCGCCAGACGATGAACGGCACCAGCCACTGGGCGGTGATGTGCGGGTGCCCGTTGCTGTGCGAGATCAGCGCGGGGGCGAAGGCACAGAACAGGCCGCCGGTGAAGGCCGCCGCGCGGGACCCGACCACGTGCCGGGACAGCACGTGGTACCAGGCGTACGCGGTGCCGGCGAGGTTCGCGGTGATGAAGAAGAGATACGAGAACGACGCGCCGAAGAGCAGTGTCAGCGGGCTGAGCAGGAGACCCGGCAGCTGCATCCCGACGTTGGTCATCAGGTTGACCCCGTCCGGGGCGTTCTGCAGCGTGGTGAAGAACGGGTTCTCCAGGTGCGTCACGGCGTGTGCCGCGTACGCCAGCATCCACTCGTTGAAGCCCTGGTCGTTGGGCCGGGTGCCGAGCAGCCGCCCGGCCGGGTCCAGCCAGCCCCGCCCGGTGACGAAGACCGCGCCGACGACGTAGACCAGCGCGACCAGCAGGTCCACCGGCACCCGTCGCCGGGGCGCCGTCCCGGCCCCGGGGTCCGCCGTCGGGGACGGCGCGGGCTCCGGGGCTTCAGGTGGCGCGTCGGCCGTGGGGGCGTCGTCCGTGGGGTCCTCGCGGGCGCTCAGCGCACCCGGCCGGGAGGCAGTCATGAGCCAGGATTCTACGAAAGCGCCCGCGCCGGTCTCCGACGGCAGTGCCGGGGCCGTCCGACGTGTCGGCCGACCCCGGCGGGGGTCAGAGCCGGTGGGCGGTGTCGCCCCGGGTGACGCCCCGGGTGTCGAAGAAGCGCCGGGACCGGCGGGCGAGGTCGTCCGCGTCGTAGGCGGCGTGGTTCTGCACCAGGATGACCAGGTCCGCCTCGGCGACCGCCGCCTCGGCGTCGTCGACCCGGGGGATGCTGCCGCCCAGCGCCTCCCAGTGCGGCACGTACGGGTCGTGGTAGCTCAGCTTCGCGCCGAGCCCGTGCAGCAGCCGGGCGAGCGGCACCGCCGGCGACTCCCGCTGGTCGGCGATGTCCGGCTTGTAGGTGACCCCGAGCAGCAGGACGCTGGAGCCGTTGGTGGCCAGCCCGGCGTCGTTGAGGATGTTCTGCGCCCGCCGCACCACGTAGTCCGGCATGGTCGCGTTGATCTCCTGGGCCAGCTCCACGAAGCGGAACGGGTAGCCCAGCTTGGCGCGGACGTTGTGGCTGAGGTAGTTGGGGTCGATCGGGATGCAGTGGCCGCCCACGCCCGGTCCCGGGTAGAACGCCTGGAAGCCGAAGGGCTTGCTGCTCGCGGCCCGGATCACGTCCCACAGGTCGATACCGAGCTGGTTGCAGAACCGCGCCATCTCGTTGACCAGGGCGATGTTGACGTGCCGGTAGGTGTTCTCCAGCAGCTTGGCGGTCTCCGCCTCCCGGGTGCCCCGGGTGCGCACGATCGTCTCCACGAACCGGCCGTAGAACTCCGCCGCCCGGTCGGCGCAGGCGGGGGTGTGGCCGCCGACGACCTTCGGGGTGTTCCGGGGGCCGAACTCCCGGTTGCCCGGGTCGATCCGCTCCGGGGAGAACGCGAGGTGGAAGTCGGTGCCGGCGCGCAGCCCGGAGGTCTCCAGGATCGGACGCACGATCTCGTCCGTGGTGCCCGGGTAGGTCGTGGACTCCAGCACGACGAGCATCCCGGGCCGCAGGTTACGGGCCACGGTGGCGGCCGCCGCCTCGACGGCGGTGAGGTCGGGCCCGCCGTCGTCGGACAGCGGCGTCGGCACGCAGATCACTGCGGTCGCCGCCGAGGCGATCTCGGTCTCGTCCACGGTGGCCCGGAAGCCGGCCCGGCGCATCTGGGCCACGTCGTCGTCGGAGAGGTCGTCGACGTGCGACCGGCCGGCGTTCAGCGCGTCGACGACCCCGGACTTCACGTCGAATCCGAGGACCGACGCGCCGGCGCGGGTGGCCTCGTGTGCCAGGGGCAGACCGACGTAGCCCAGACCAAGAATTACGACATCTGTCATGATTAGTCCCTTATGCCGAGGTGAATCGTGGCGTAGCGGGCTGACGCGCCGCCCTCGACGACTGTGCGGATGCTACCGGAGTCGTCGGCGGGGGCCGGGCCACGAGTGGGCCGGCGCGAGCGCGCCGGCCCGTCCGCGGGTCAGACCGGAAGTGCCGACTCCGGCACCTCCGGACCCGGCGCCGCCGCCGGCTCCCGGTCGACCGGGTGGCGGTCGGCGGGCACCAGCCGCCGGTAGATGCCGTCCTGGACCCGCGCCTGCACCTCCCAGGTCCACGCGGCCAGGTCCATCGAGTCGTACGCCTTGCGGTACCGCTGGGGGTCGGCGGCGATCGCCCGCACCGCGGCGACGTACTCGGTTACGTCGTCGACCCGGAACACCTCGCCCTGGCCGGTCTGGCGGACCGTGGCCGCCATCGTCTCCACGTCGCTGCTCACGATCGGCAGGCGCGCGTGGGAGTACTCGAAGAACTTGGTGATCAGCTGGATCTCGTGGTTGAGCCAGTGGTGGATCGGGATCACGCCCATCGTCGCGGTGGACAGGAAGCCGACCACCTCCGCCGGGGCCACGTACGGCAGCACGTGCAGCCGGTCGGCGACCCCCAGTTCCTTGGCCCGTGCCTTGAGGCTGTTCAGGTAGGGGCCGCTGGGGGCGTTGACCACGAACGCCACGTGCACCCCGGGGAGCTGGGGCAGCGCCTCGACCATCACGCCCATGCCCCGGTGGGCGGCGGCGGCGCCGCTGTAGACGACCAGCGGGGTCGTCGCGTCCAGGCCGCACGTGCTCCGGATGTCCGACCCGTCGCCCGCGTCGAGGCGCAGCGCGTCGGCCGCGTGCGGGGAGTTCAGCACCACCGACGGCAGCTCGCGGAGGTGGTGGTCCCGCTGGAGCAGCTCGGCCAGCCGCGTCGAGACGGTGATCACCGCGTCGGCGTAGGACGCGTACTCGTGCTCGTGCGCCTGGTTGGCCACCATCCACCGGGCGTTGTTCGTCCGCGGCTTGACGCCGGGCAGGTACTCGTGCACGTCCCAGATCAGCTTGATGTCCCGGCCCTTGACGCGGGCCCGGATCTTGGCGCGGGCCCCGACCCCCAGCATCCGGAAGTCGTTGGCGTAGATGATGTCGGGCTTGAGCTGGTCGACGACGTCGGCGTACGCCAGCTCGTAGTCCCAGAGCTGCGGCTCCAGCTTGCGCCAGGCCCGGCGACCGCGCAGCCGGAGCTGGGTCCAGGTGTAGGCGCGGTCCCACGGCCCGCCCAGGTGGCTGCGGTGCTCCTGCGCCCGGGTCAGCATCCAGTGCCGCAGGGAGACCCACTTGCGCAGCGCCTTGGCGCTGGCCTCCTGCACCGGCAGCGTGTACCGCGCCAGCGCCGGGACGGCCTTCCGGTCGCCGGCGGCGAGCAGTGCGCGGTTCACCCGCAGGTCGGCCTGCCAGGCCCGCACCTCCTGCTGCCGGACCGCGGCGATGCCGGTGGGCGGGTACGCCAGCGGCCCGACGAACCACCGACGACGGAACTCGTGCCGGCGCTGCTTGAGCGGGCTGGGCATCCGGACCAGACGCACCGTGGCGTCACCGAGCTTCCAGCTCTGCGGCTGACCGTTCGGCGAGCGGCCGAGGAGGATCACCTCCCAGCCGGCGTCGGCCGCGGAGCGGGCGGTCTTCTGCACCCGCGAGTCCCCGTGCACGCCGTTGTCGACGAGTATCACGATCCGGGCAGGTGCCGTCGGCACACCCTCTGCCGTCCTGGCCATGGGTCTTCTCCTCTTCAGTGACGCCCCGCGTGACCAGCTCGGCCCGGTCGCGGGGCCTCAGGACATCGAACGATCGGCGGCGCTAGCGGTCGCCGGACGGCGTGCCTACGACGCTACCCGAGACCACCCGGTCGAAGTCGTGTCGCACCCGCTGCCAGCCCCAGCTCGCGACGGCGTGCGCGGCGGCCTGGTCGCCGGCTGTCCGCCAGGACTCCTCGCTGGCGGTGACGGCGAGGATCCGACGGGCCGCCTCCTCCGGCGTGTCGACCACCCAGTCCGCCGGGAACAGCGTCCGGGCGCTGGTCGGTCGGCCGGCGAAGAACGGCCAGTCGCGGACCACCGGGACGGCGCCGCTGGCCGCGCCCTCCACCAGCCCGCAGTGGAAGCTCTCCCGGACCGAGCTGCTGAGGATGACCCCGACGCCGGTGAGGGCACCCGGCACGTCGTCGACCTGCCCGGGCCGGAGCACGGCGCCGGTCGGCTCCAGCTCGGCCACGTCGGCGAGGAAGGCGTCCCAGTACCGCTGGGCGTCCGGGCTGGCCTTGGGGTCCAGGTCCCGACCGAACAGGGCGAGCCGGTAGCGGTCGTCGTGGGCCCGCAGGTGCCGCAGCACGTCGATCGCCCAGCGCGGGTCCTTGGCCACGGCCTTGATGCCGACCAGGCCCAGGGTGAAGCGCGCGTCGGGCTCCTTGGGGCGGGCGTACGCGCCCAGGTCCATGGCGTTGCTGATCACGTGCAGCCGGGTGTCCGCGGCGGCCAGGGCGGGCACCGCGGCGACCGTGAGGTCGCGCAGGTGGTCGGACACGAAGATCATGTCGTCGACCCGGGAGAAGTCGACCAGGTGCGGCCACACCGCCCAGGTCTCGAAGCTGTGCAGCCGCACGATCATCCGGGTGGAGCCCGGGTCGACCATGCTGAACAGGACGGCGAGCGCGGCGCACCAGTCGACGAGGACGACGTCCGCCCAGTCGACCTCCGGCTGGAGCCAGTCGGCGACCCGCTTCCCGTACGCCGACGACCCGGTCAGCAGGTGACTCATCATGTGCCGCAGGTTGTTCATCAGCGGGACGTGGGTGCCGCCGTCCTCGCCCGGGTCCAGGAACCGGAGTTCGACGTCGGACCGCTCGGCGAAGTGCCGGCGGATGAGGTCGAGGAAGTTGTGGTTGCCGTAGGTGGCGATCAGGAGCCGCAGCGGCCGGTCGGTCGGCGCGGGGCCGGCGACGCCGGAGCGGCCACGGGGGGCCGAGAGCGCCCGGACGGCCGCGCTGGCGTGCCACGGGGCGAGGAACCCCTGCGGGTCGTCGGCGAGCGGCGACGTCAGGCGGTCGAAGTGCAGCCGGCGGTGGAACACCTGGCGCTGCGCGGCGTGCACGTGGTCGACCGCCTTGGCCACCTCCCGACGGGCCAGCCGCTGGTCGGCCAGGGCCAGCTCCGCGGCGATCGCGGCGGGCAGGCTCGGCGGGGTGCCGCTCTCCAGCTCCGCGGCCACCTGGCGCATGAGCATCTCGGCGCGCAGCCGCGGGTCGCGCAGCCGGCGCAGGGCGGCACCGGAGATCCGGGCGGCCCGCTCCGGGCGACCCGCGCGCACCAGACCGGCCTGCACCGCGTCGGCGAGCCGGCTCCGGGCGCCGTCGGGCACCCCCGGCGCGGCCAGGGCGGCACTCCAGGCCCCGGAGACCACCGGCGACCGCAGCGCGGCGGGCGACGTGGTCACGCGCAGCACGGCCCGGACGGCGCGTCGGGCGGGACGGGGAAGGCTCACGGCTGCGCCTTCCCGGGACGCACGCCGTCTACCGGAGAAAGGAAAACCATTTTGGGCGAGGCCCCCTGACGCCTGGATGTTCGCCGTACCTCGTGCAAGGAGGAAATCGCGCCGAGTGTGCCACAGTGGCCGAAGCACCGGCAACCTCCAAGATCAATTACGCGGACCAGGACCGGCACGCTTTTTTGATCCCCCGGGTCCGGCGGGCCCACCGGCACACAACTCCCCAGACCCGACGAAACACGGCAAGGGGGCCACTCGCGTCCTGCGCGGGCGTACCGGGCCGGCAGCTAGACTCCTACGGCCGGTTCCCGCGCTGGCCCACGGCCACCGACCGGTCAGGTCCGACGTCCCGACGGCCGAAACGACACACAGTCGCAGGCCACGAAGCGAAGGTCGTAACCACGAAGTGAAGATCGTCAGTATCGTCGGCGCCAGGCCCCAGTTGGTCAAGCTCGCGCCCATCGCGAGCGCCTTCGCCGAGACCGAGCACCACCACGTCATCGTCCATACCGGGCAGCACTACGACGCCGACATGTCGGACGTGTTCTTCTCCGGGCTCGGCATCCCCCAGCCCGACGTCCACCTCGGCATCGGCTCCGGCACCCACGGCGCCCAGACGGGGCGGATCCTCGGCGCGCTCGACCCGGTCTTCGAGGCCGAGCAGCCCGACTGGGTGCTGGTCTACGGCGACACCAACTCCACGCTCGCCGGAGCCCTGTCCGCGGTGAAGATGCACCTGCCGGTCGCCCACCTCGAGGCCGGTCTGCGGTCGTTCAACCGGCGGATGCCGGAGGAGCACAACCGCGTGCTCACCGACCACGCGGCCGACCTGCTGCTCGCCCCCACCGAAGAGGCGATGCGCCACCTGGCCACCGAGGGGCTCGCGCGCCGCTCGGCGCTGGTGGGCGACGTCATGGTCGACGTGTGCCTCCAGGTCCGCGACGCGGTGGTCGCCGCCGGCGACCCGCCCGCCGGCCTGCCCGAGGGCGTGGACGCGCGGACCCCCTACCTGCTCGCCACGCTGCACCGGGCCGAGAACACCGACGACCCGGAGCGGCTCGCGGCACTCCTGGACGCCCTCGCCGCGTTGCCGGTACCGGTCGCGCTGCTGGCCCACCCCCGCCTGGTCGCCCGGGCCGCCCAGCACGGACTGGAGTTGGAGCGCGGCGCGATCCGGGTCGGCCGTCCCCTGCCGTACGCGCAGATGGTCGCCGCCGTGCTCGGCTCGACCGGCGTGGTCACCGACTCCGGCGGCCTGCAGAAGGAGGCCTACCTGCTCGACCGGCCCTGCACCACGCTCCGGCCGGAGACCGAGTGGACCGAGACCCTCGCCGACGGCTGGAACCACCTGGTCGCCGACCCTCGGGAGATCGGCGTGGAGGCGTGGACGCGGATCGCCACCCGACCGGCGCCGGACGCGACCCGGGGCACCCCGTACGGCGACGGGCGCGCGGCCCGCCGTGTGGTCGAGGTCCTCGTCGAGCGGCACCCGGGGAAGGAGCGTCGGTGACCCCGGTCCGCGACCTGCTCCCCGCTCCCCTCGCCCGGCTGGCCCGGGCCGGCCGCCCCCAGCCCCGTCGCGGCGACCGACCCCACCTCATCTACCTCGCCATCGGCTTCCCGCCGGCCGCCAAGAGCTCCGCCTACCGGCTGCGCGAGACGGCCAACCAGTTCTGCGCCCAGGGCTGGGACGTCACGGTCATCACCATCTGCCAGGAGGCGTGGGAGCGGGAGTACGGGCTGGACCACAGCCTGTCCGAGACCGTGGACCCCCGGATCCGCGTCGTCGAGCTGCCGCTGGCCCGCGTCGACCTGGAGACGGACATCCGCAAGTTCTCCGAGGCCCGGTCGCTGCGCCCGCGCCAGTGGGTCGAGCAGCAGCGCCGCAAGGACCTCCAGGTGTTCCCGGAACCGGTCTTCGGCGGCTGGCGGTTCGCCCTGGAGAAGGCCGTCCTGGCCGAGCACCGCGCGCGTCCGGCGGACCTGCTGCTCGCCAGTTGCGCCCCCTACGTCAACCTCGCCCCGGCCTGGAAGTTGTGGGAGGAGCACAAGGTCCCGTACGTCATCGACTTCCGGGACGGCTGGTCGATCGACGTGATCAACGGGGAGTCCGCGTTCACCGAGTCCTCGCCGGCGGGTCGCTGGGAGAGCAAGGTCCTCGCGCAGGCCCGCGCGGTCTGGTGTGTCAACGACCCGATCGCCCGGTTCTACCGGGAGCGGTACCCGGCCATCGCGGACCGGGTGCAGGTGGTGCGCAACGGCTTCGACGAGGACGGCATCCCCACCCTGGCGCACCGGCCGGACCCGGAGCGCGGCCTCACCTTCGGCTACCTCGGCTCGATCAACTTCGCGCCCAGCCTGCTGGAGGGGGTCCTCACCGGCTGGCGGCTCGCCCGCAAGGCGGACCCGGTCGTGGCCCGCAGCAGGTTCGAGGTACGCGGGCACATCGGCGCGGGCGCCCTGCGCGAGGCCAACGCCCACATGGAGCTACTGACGGCCGCCGAGGGCGACGACGTCGAGTTCGGCGGCCCGGTGGCCAAGGCGGAGGTGGCGGCGACCTACGGCCGGTGGGACGCCCTGGTGCTCATGCTGGTCGGCGGCGCGTACGTCACCTCCGGCAAGGTCTACGAGTACGCGGCCAGCGGGCTGCCGGTGCTGTCGGCGCACGAGGTCGAGCACGACGCGGCCACGGTGCTGGCCGGTCATCCCCTCTGGACCGGCGCCGTCGGGCTGGACCCGGCCCGGCTGGCGGCCAGCTTCTCCACGGCGGCCCGGCTCGCCCTGACGGCGGACGAGGCCGACCGGGAGGCCGCCCGTGCGCACGCCCGACAGTTCACCCGGGGGGCGCTGCTCGCCCCCGCCGTCGCCGCGGCCAGCCGGCTGGCGGGCATCACGAGCGGCGACGACACCGGTACGACGGACACCGGAGGTAGGCGGTCCTGATGGTCAGTGTGCTCATGGTTGCCGGCGCGGTGCCGCAACAGGAGGCGGTGCTGGTCGAGGCGCTGCGCCGGTTCCGGGAGCAGGGCGTCCGGGTCCGGTTGGTCTGCAACTTCAGCCTGGACCTGCTCACCCTGGAACCGGGGCTCGTCGAGGCGCACAGTCTGGGTGACACGCCCGCGCCGGGCGATCCCAGCCGGGCCCTCTGGCTGCGCGCCAAGCGCGACCGGGTGGTGCGGGCCTGGATGCGCGGCGTGGACGTGCTCGTCTCCCTGGACGTGCTCGCGGTCTACACGGTCTGGGAGATGGCCCAGCGCCACCTCCGGGCCGACGCCTGCCAGGGCCTCGGCCCGGCGACGCGGGCGGTCCAGGCCCGGCTGGACGGGACGCGCCGGGGACGGCTGTCGCTGGGGACCGCGCTGGGTGCCCGGGCCGGCGTCGTCGCCCGGGGCACCCGTCGGGGGGCGGTGACCGCCGCCCGCAAATCGGTGAGCGCGAGCATGTCGACCCCGGTCATGCGGACCGGCGTCGGCGCCGCCTTCTGGCAGACCGTGGCGGCCTCGCCGGGCCTGCCGGACCGGATCCGCGTCGGCCTCACCCACCAGGTGCACGTCCGCCTCGTCCAGGCGGACCGCCCGCAGCAGGCGGCGGCGACGACGGCCCGGGCGATCGCCCGGCTCAAGGACCGGCAGGCCCGGATCGACCTGCTGGCCCGGGAGGCGAAGAGCGAGCTGGCGAAGGGCCGGATCCCGATCGGCCTCCGGGAGACGGTGACCGCCCAGCTCGAACTGGCCGACACGTTCCTGACCAAGAAGAACCCGCATCGGGCCACCCAGTTCGGCTACCAGGCGATCCGCCTGCTGTTCAACCGGGTGCCCCAGCTCGACCAGGCCACCTCACCGCTGCTCGACCCCGCCGGGGACTACCTGACGCCGTTGCGGGACAGCGCGGTGGGCCGGGCCCTGGCCACCCCCCGGGGCCGGGCCGTCCCGGCGGCCACCCCGCCGGGCGACCGGGCGCTGCGACTGCTGCTGGTCACCCGCAGCGAGGAGCAGGACGCCGACGTCGACGAGATCCGCCGACGGTACGGGACGCTGCCCGAGGTCGAGCTGCGCCACCTGCGGCTCAGCGACGAGGCGACCACGGAGAAGCTGGCCCGCAACGCGCCCGGCATGGTCGAGCACAAGCTCAGCGGGGAGGCGACCTCGTACGGCAACCGGGTGGCCGAGTGGCTGGCCCCCCACCTGCGGTGGGCCGACACCGTACTGGTCGACTCCTGCCCGGCCGCCGCGCTGGTCACCCTGACCGACCCGGGCGACACCCGGATCGTCGTCCGGGTGCACGACGTCGACGTGGTGGACTTCTGGGGCCAGCTGGTCGACTTCTCCCGGGTGGACGACGTCGTCTTCGTCTCCGCGCACCTGCGCGACCTGGCGATCTCGGCCGTGCCCACGCTGACCGGTGACCGGGTGCCGACCACGCACGTCCTCCCGCACGCGATGGACCTGCGGGCGTTCGCGCGGCCGAAGGTCCCGGACGCGCGGTTCACCCTCGGTGTGATCGGCAGCGACACCCCGGACAAGGACGCGTACTGGGCCATCGAGGTGCTGCGCCTGCTGCGTGCCCAGGACCCTCGCTACCGGCTGTTGCTCGTCGGCGCCGAGCCGGAGGCGCTGACCGGCGCGGTGTACCGCCGTCACCTGGAGGACCTGACCCGGCAGGTGGCCGCGCTCGCCCCGGCGGTCAGCCACCGCGCCGGCGTCGCCGACGTGGCGGAGGTTCTCGGCGAGGTGGGCGTGGTGCTGAGCAGCTCGACCCGGGAGACCTTCCACCGGGCGCTGGTGGAGGGGACGGCGACCGGGGCGGTGCCGGTCGTCCGCGACTGGCCGTTCTTCGCCGGTTTCCCGCACGGTGCCCGGGACCTGTTCCCCGCCGAGTGGCTGGTGGAGACGCCCCGACAGGCGGCGGACCGGATCCTGGCCACCACCGGCGACGCCGCCACCTGGTCGGCGGCCGGCACCGCGGCCAGCGCGCACGCCCTGGCCACCTGGGACTGGTCGGTCGTCCAGCAGCGCTACGACGAGTTGCTCCGGGTGCCGGTGGTCGATCCGGTCGGCTGAGCCGCAGGAGGTGCACGAAGGCCCGGTCCCCCACGTGGGGGACCGGGCCTTCGTTGTAGGTCGGGTGCCCGGTCAGGACGGGACGGCCGCCAGCGGGGCCGACTCGGCCGCCGGCGCGACGTCCGGCCGCAGCCGCCGGTAGACCCGGTCCAGCACCGCCGACTGCGCCTCCCAGGTCCAGTTCTCCAGCAGGCCCGGCCGGTCGTACGCCGCCCGGTAGCGCTCCGGGTCGGCCAGCACCTGCCGGACCACCCGGACGTAGTCGGTCACGTCCTCGGCCCGGAACACCTCGCCCTGGCCGGTCGAGCGGACCGTGTCGGCCATCGTCTTCACGTCGCTCACCACGATCGGCAGGCGGGCGTGCGAGTACTCCAGGAACTTGGTGATCAACGCCAGTTCGTGGTTGGGCTTGTGGTGGATCGGGATCACCCCGGCGTTCGCCGGGGCGAGGAAAGCGGAGACCTGCCAGTGCGGCACGTACGGCAGCAGGTGCACCCGGTCGGCGACACCGACCTCGGCGGCCTGGGTGAGCAGTTCCTCCGACGGGGCGTTGTTGCCGCTGGGGTGCAGGGTCACGAACGCCACGTGCACGTCCGGCAACTGCGGCAGGGCCGCGACCATCAGGCCGAGCCCCCGCGACGGGTTCACCCCGCCGCAGTACACGAGCAGCGGCGTGTCGGGACCGATGCCGCACAGCGCCCGCAGGTCCGGCGGCGCGGCGTCCGGCTGGCCGTCCTCCGCCGACCGGGACGGCGCGTTGAGCACCACCTCGGGGCGCTCCGGCAGGTGGTGCACCTGCTGGAGCAGTTCCGCGAGGGTCGGCGACACGGTGACGACGGCGTCGGCCTGTGGCGCGTACTCGGCGGTGTAGGCGATCTGGGCGGGCAACCAGCGCGGGTTGTTGGCCCGGGGGCTGACTCCGGCGACGTACTCGTGCGCGTCCCAGACCACCTTGAGGTCGCGGCCGCGGACCCGCGCCCGGCGGGCGGCCCGGGCGGCGATCCCGGCCATCCGGAAGTCGTTGGCGTGGATCAGGTCGGGCTTGAGCTGGTCGATGACCGGGCCGAAGGCGAACTCGTAGTCCCACAGGCCCGGGTCCAGCCGGCGCCAGCTCCGGTCGCCCATGAGGCGCTGCCAGAAGCTCATCGACAGCTTGGTCAGCAGGGTGTCGGCGCTCTGTTGCGCCTGGCGCAGCCGGCGCAGTTCACCGGCCCGGAACCTCGCCCACCGGTGCAGCACCTTGGTGGTGGCCCGGGACGGCAGCAGGGCCACCGTGCCGAGCAGGACACCGGCTCCCCCCCGGCCCTCACGCCGGGCGATCTCCAGCGCGGCCTGCTTCTGGTCGAGGTCGATCCGCCGGGCGCGCAACGAGTTCTGCCGCCAGGTGCCGTACTTGCCGGGCCGGTAGGCCAACGGCCGGCGCAGCGAGCGGCGGTGGTTCAGCGGATGCTGACCGAGCGGGCGCGGCACCGTGAGCAGGCGTACCTCGGCCCCCCCGATGGACCAGGTCTCCTGCGGGGACGTCGCCTGCTTGATACCGAGCAGGATGACCTCCCATCCTGCCTCGGCCGCGGAACGGGCCGTCTTCTGGACCCGGGAGTCACCGTGCACCCCGTTGTCCACCAGCATGACGACCCGCCCCCGCCGGGGTGCGCTGTCGCGGTCCATGTGTCCCTTCCTGATCTGCTCGTACGGTGGGGTTCGGGGCCGGCGGCCCCGGTGACCGGTCGGCGGGATCCGGGCCGACACCGGACGCGTGGTACGGGACGCACGGTCGGCCGACGGTGCGTCCCGTACCGGCTGTCGTCAGACTCCGGCGTACGTCCCGGCCGTCACGTCCACCGTGACGCCGGCCGAGGCGGACTCCAGCAGCGCGGCGGCGACCTGGACGGTCCGCAGGCCCTGCCGGAGGGTGACGATGTCGCTCTGCTTGCCCTCCACCGCGTCGCGGAACCGCTCGTGCTCCACCAGCAGCGGCTCACGCTTCGGGATGGCGTAGCGGACCATGTCGCCCTCGGCGACACCCCGGAACGCGCGCAGCGCCTCCCACTCGGTGTCGATGGCGCCGTTGGCGTAGAAGGTGAGGTCGGCGGTGAGCGTGTCGGCGACGAAGCAGCCACGGTCGCCGGTGATGACCGTGGACCGTTCCTTGAGCGGGCTCAACCAGTTGACCAGGTGGTTGACCATCGTGCCGTCGGCGAGCTGACCGACGACCGCGACCATGTCCTCGTGCAGCCGGCCGCTGCGCGAGACGGTCCGGGCCGACACCGACGTGTACTGCTGCCCGGTGACCCAGGCGGTCAGGTCGATGTCGTGGGTGGCCAGGTCCATCACCACGCCGACGTCGGCGATCCGGTGCGGGAACGGACCCTGGCGGCGGGTGACCACCTGGAACACCTCGCCCAGCTCGCCGTTCTCCAGCCGGGCGCGCAGGTTCTGCAGGGCCGGGTTGTAGCGCTCGATGTGGCCCACGCCGGCGACCAGACCGGCCGTCTCGAACGCCTCGACCAGCCGGGTCGCCGCCTCGACGGACTGCGCGAGCGGCTTCTCGATCAGCGCGGACACGCCGTTGGCGGCCAGTTCCAGACCGATCGGCTCGTGCAGTGCGGTCGGGCAGGCGACCACCGCGTAGTCGATGCCGAGCGCGAGCAGGTCGCCCAGCTCGGGTACGACGGGGGCCCGCAGCATGCCGGTGGTGTCACCGGCCGGGTCGACGATGCCGACCAGTTCCACGCCGTCGAGACCGGACAGGACCCGGGCGTGGTTACGCCCCATCGCGCCGAGGCCGATCAGTCCCGCCCGCAGCTTCCGTCCCGCGCTCATGCCGCCGCTCCGCTCTGCGCGCCGGTGCTCCGCCGACTCATCGGGCACCCCCGGCCAGGTTGGCGGCCTCGGCGATCCGCTCGAGGTCGGTCTCGGTCAGCGCCGGGTGCACCGGCAGCGACACCACCTCGGCGGCGGCCCGCTCGGTCTCCGGCAGGTTCCACGGGCCCGGGTTGCCGTCCTCGCCGAGGTACGGCCGGAGCCGGTGGATCGGGGTCGGGTAGTAGACGGCGTTGCCGATGCCCAGCTCGGTGAGGCGCTGCTGGGCGGCGTCCCGGTCGGTGGTCACGCGGACGGTGTACTGGTGGTAGACGTGCCGGACGTTGTCGGCCACCGGCGGGGTCACCATCGCGGTGATCCGGGAGTCGAGGAACTTGGCGTTGGCCCGGCGCTGCTCGGTCCAGTCGGCGAGCTGCCGGAGCTGGACCCGGCCGATGGCGGCGGCCACGTCGGTCATCCGCATGTTCGCGCCGACGATCTCGTTGGCGTACCGCTGCTCCATGCCCTGGTTGCGCAGCAGCCGGAGGGTCCGGGCCAGCTCGGCGTCGGCGGTGGTGACCATGCCGCCCTCGAGCGAGTGCATGTTCTTCGTGGGGTAGAAGCTGAAGCAACCGGCGGTGCCGAACGCCCCGACCGGCTGGCCGTCCAGCATCGCGCCGTGGGCCTGGGCCGCGTCCTCGACCACGGCGAGCCCGTGCCGCTCGGCGATCGCCATGATCTGGCGCATCGCGGCGGGGTGGCCGTACAGGTGGACCGGCATGATCGCGACGGTGCGGGGGGTGACCGCCGCGGCGACCGCCTCCGGGTCGACGCAGAAGCTGTCCGGCTCGATGTCGACGAAGACCGGCTCCGCGCCGACCAGCCGAATGCTGTTCGCGCTGGCCGCGAAGGAGAAGGAGGGCACGATGATCTCGTCGCCGGGACCGAAGCCGAGGGCCATCAGGGTGAGCTGGAGGGCGGAGGTGCCGGAGTTCACCGCGACGCAGTGTCGCCCGGCGACCAGCTCCGCGAACTCCTCCTCGAAGGCGGCGACCTCAGGTCCCTGCACCACGCGTCCGCTGCGCAGGACCCGCACCGCCGCGTCGATCTCGGCCTCGCCGATCACCGGACGGGCTGGTGGGATGAATTCCGCGTTCAGCCCAGACATGGGCTTCCTCCTGTCAAAAGGGAATTCTCGGGTGGGGACTCTAACCGGTTCCGCTGATAGCGGGACGAGGGGCACGGGACGGTTCATGGCCGCCCGGAGTCGGCACTCGGGGCCATGCTAGACAAACTGACGGCCGGATCGGGCCGAACAGCCGGTTGGCATGCTACCTCCAGCGCAGCCGCCACAGCGGCGGCCATCCGGGGCAGTTCCTCCGGGGGCAACGGGGTGCGGGAGATCGCCAGCCGCCAGTAGAGCGGACCGACGATCAGATCGACCGCGATGTCGAGGTCGGTGTCGGGGGCCAGCTCACCCCGGGCGATCGCCCGGCCGATCAGCTGCCCGCCGATGTCCCGCTGGTTGACCCGCATCGCCGACTCGAGAGTCTGCGCGATCTGCGGGTTCCGGGCCGCCTCGGCGAGCAGATCGGGGATGATCTGCGCGGCGACCGGATGACGCAACGCGTGTGCCATGATCATGAACAGCGTTTCGAGATCACTTCGCAGGTCGCCGGTGTCGGGCAACGGGAGACTCCGGCCGGCCGCCGCGGACACGATCTCCAGCACCAGGTCCAGCTTGGAACTCCAGCGTCGGTAGATGGCGGTCTTGCTCACCCCGGCCCGCCGGGCGACCGCCTCGATGGAGAGCCGCCCGTACCCGACCGCGGCGAGTTCCTGCATCACGGCGCGGCGGATGGCGGTGGTTATCTCGCCACGAAGCACCGCCGCGCCGGCCGGAGCACGCCTTTTCTCGGTCGTCACGTGGGACAATGTACCGCAGCGACGGTACGGTTGCGTCCCGACGTGTTTTCCACTACGGTCCACGCAGCGACGGAGCGACGACGGTTCATATCCCGATCACGCTCTCTGCCGTCGCGGGTTCCGTAAAGCCGAAAGATCGGAGCGCCCAACCATGGCCAACACGGCGGTGGCCGACGCCGACTCAGGACTGACCGGGGCGCAGCTCGCCGCCCGGCACGGGCTGAGTGTCGCCGGAGAGAGGCCCACCCTGTCCGCGTACACGCGGCACCTCTGGGCCTATCGGCACTTCATCGCGGCGTACGCCAATGCCCGGCTGGTCGCCTCGTTCAGTCGGGCCCGGCTCGGCCGGATCTGGCAGGTGCTGACACCGCTCACCAACGCGGCGGTCTACTTCCTGATCTTCGGGGTGATCCTGAACACCCGGGACGGGATCGACAACTTCATCGCCTACCTCTGCGTGGGCCTGTTCGTCTTCAACTTCACCCAGTCCGTGGTTCTCCAGGGCACCCAGTCGATCAGCGGCAACCTGGGGCTGATCCGGGCGTTGCACTTCCCCCGGGCCAGCCTGCCGATCGCGGTGACGCTCACCCAGTTCCAGAACCTGCTCACCGCGATGGTGGTGCTGGTCGGGATCGTGCTGGTGACCGGGGAGCCGTTGACCCTGGACTGGCTGCTGGTGCTGCCGGCACTGCTGTTGCAGTCGGTGTTCAACGTCGGGGCGGCGCTGGGCATGGCCCGGTTCGGCTCGAAGGTGACCGACATGAGGCAGCTCATGCCGTTCGTGATGCGGACCTGGATGTACGCCTCCGGCGTGCTCTACAGCGTGGACAACTTCGCCCGGCACCTGCCCGGTTGGGCCCAGGCGATCGTCGAGGCGAACCCGCTGCTGATCTACATCGAGCTGGTCCGGCACGCGCTGATGGAGGACATCCCGCTGACCTCCACCGCGCCCCAGCTCTGGCTGGTCGGCACCATCTGGGCGCTGATCGCCTTCATCGGCGGGTACGTCTACTTTTGGCGCGGCGAGCAGGAGTACGGTCGTGGCTGAGTTCAACCAGGTCGCCCCCGGCGACACCACCGTCGCCAACGAGCGCATCCCCACCGTCATCGCGGAGAACGTGCACCTGGTCTACCGGGTCTACGGCGCCGGCAGCCCCGGCAGCGGCGGCGCGGTGGCCGCGCTCAAGCGGGTCGTCACCCGCACCAACGCGCCGAACGTCCGCGAGGTGCACGCGGTCAAGGGAGTCAGCTTCACCGCGTACCGGGGTGAGGCGATCGGGCTGATCGGCAGCAACGGCTCCGGCAAGTCCACCCTGCTGCGGGCCATCGCCGGCCTGATGCCGGTGAGCCGGGGCGCGATCTACACCCAGGGGCAGCCCTCGCTGCTCGGCGTCAACGCCGCCCTGCTCAACGACCTCTCCGGCGAACGGAACGTGGCGCTCGGCTGCCTGGCCATGGGCATGACCCCGCCCCAGGTACGCCGGCTCACCCCGCAGATCATCGAGTTCTCCGGGATCAACGAGCGCGGCGACTTCGGCTCCCTGCCGATGCGGACCTACTCCTCCGGCATGGCGGCCCGGCTGCGGTTCTCCATCGCCGCGGCGAAGAAGCACGACGTGCTGCTCATCGACGAGGCGCTGGCCACCGGTGACGTCCGGTTCCGTCGGCGCAGCGAGCAGCGGGTCCGGGAGCTGCGCGCCGAGGCGGGCACCGTCTTCCTGGTCAGCCACGCCATCGGCACCATCCGCGACACCTGCGAGCGGTCGATCTGGCTGGAGTCCGGCGTGATCCGGATGGACGGCCCGACCGACCAGGTCATCGCGGCGTACAACGAGTTCATGAAGAAGTAGCGTGCGGCGGCCTGCCCCCCGGTGAACACCGGGGGGCAGGCGCGTGCGGCGGCGGCGCTAAGGTCGTACCGCGTGCCCGCCGGAGGAGTCGGGCACGGACGACGGCGCGTGGATCAGTGAGGATCGCGATGACGCAGGACCACCCCAACGGAGCCGGCACCGGTACGGAGGACCCGGCACCGTGGCGGCCCTCGCGGACGGTGGCGGTGGTGCTGGCCGGCGGGACGGGTTCCCGGGTCGGGCTGGGCATCCCGAAGCAGTTGGTCAAGATCGCCGGTAAGCCGATCATCGAACACACCATCGCGGTCTTCGAGGCGGCTCCCGAGATCGACGACATCCTCGTGCTGATGGCCCCCGGCTACGTCGACGACGCCCGCGGCATCGTCGAGGCGGCCGGCTTCCGCAAGGTCCGCCAGGTCCTCCCCGGCGGCGGGACGCGCAGCGACACCACGCGGCTGGCGCTGGCGGCGATCGGCCCGGACGACTGCAACATCCTCTTCCACGACGCGGTACGCCCCCTGCTCAGCGGACGGATCGTCCGGGAGTGCGTGAACGCGCTCTGGACGTACCAGGCGGTGGACGTCGCGATCCCCTCGGCGGACACCATCGTCGAGGTGGGCGACGACGACTGCATCACCGGCATCCCGGTGCGCTCCCGCCTGCGGCGCGGGCAGACCCCGCAGGCGTTCCGCTCCGGCACCATCCGGGAGGCGTACCGGCGAGCGGCCGACGACCCGCACTTCGCCGCCACCGACGACTGCGGCGTGGTGCTGCGCTACCTGCCCGAGGTGCCGATCCGGGTGATCGACGGCTCGGACGAGAACATCAAGGTCACCCACCCGGTCGACGTGCACCTGGTGGACAAGCTCTTCCAGCTCGCCGCCGCGCGGGCCCCCGGTCCGGTGGACGAACACCGGTACACCGAGGAGCTGACCGGCCGGACGATGGTGGTCTTCGGCGGCAGCTACGGCATCGGCCACGAGCTGGCCGAACTGGCCCGCCGCTACGGCGCGCAGGTCTTCCCGGTCAGCCGCTCCACCACCGGCACCCACGTCGAGCGGGACACCGACGTGCAGGCGGCGCTGCGCACCGCGTTCGAGGCCACCGGCCGGATCGACCACGTGGTGGTGACCGCCGGGATCCTGGAGAAGGGCGCCCTGGCCGAGATGGACGAGGCGACCATGGACCGCCTCCTCCAGGTCAACTTCGTCGGGCCGGTGACCGTCGCCCGGCACGCGCTGCCGTACCTGCGCCAGACCCGGGGTCAGCTGCTGCTCTACACCTCCAGCTCGTACACCCGGGGCCGGGCCCGGTACGCGCTCTACTCCGCCACCAAGGCCGCGCTGGTCAACCTCACCCAGGCCCTCGCCGACGAGTGGGCCGAGTTCGGCGTCCGGGTCAACTGCGTGAACCCGGAACGCACCGCCACCCCGATGCGCACCCGCGCGTTCGGCGCGGAGCCGGAACACACCCTGCTCGCCGCCGCGACGGTGGCCCGGGCCTCACTCGACGTGCTCCTGTCCGACCTCACCGGTCAGGTGATCGACGTCCGCCGCTCGGCCGACGATCCGGTGGTGCCGGCCCAGGCCGGACCGGCTCCCTCCACCGGGCCGGCTCCCTCCACCGCGCCGTCGGCCGCTCCCTCGGCCCGCTGAACCCGCGTCCCCACAACCCACGCGACAGGCAGGAGAGTCAGCGAGATGCGTGGCACCCTGGTCCGGAAACTGCTCGCCCGGTGCCTCACCGTGGGCCTGGCGGTCCTGGCCTTCCTCCTGGTCGCGCTCACCGGGGCGACCCTGCCCGGACTGCTGCTCGCGGTCGCCGCGCTGGCCGCCGGGCTGTGGGAACGCCGGGTCCGTCCGGGCGCGGACGTGGTGGCCGAGTCGGTCCTGGTCGCCGCCGGCATCCTGGTCGGGTACGCCCGCCGCCTCGACGCCGGCTTCGACCTCGCCCTGGTGGCGACCGCGCTGGTGGTGCTCGCGCTGGTGCTGCTCGACGGCCCGCTGCGGGACGCCGGGGGGCTGGAGATCCGGACCGCCAACCTGCCGGTCCGGCCCGGGCTGACCACCGCGCACGTCGGCACGGCGATCCCGGTGCTACTCGGCGCGGTGGCGCTCGGCGCGCTGCTCGCCCTGCCCACCTGGTACGCCCTGGTGGTCAGCCTGCTCGTCGGCGGCCTCGCCGGGGTGGTCGGGCTGCGCCTGGCCCGGCGGCGGTTCCGCCCGTCGACCGCGGCCAGCCCGGTGGCCCGCGCGCTGGCCCGGCACCAGCCGGAGTTCCTGCTCTACTTCTCCGCCCCGCCCGGCTCGGAGTACCAGGTCACCATGTGGCTGCCGTACCTGGAGCGGATCGGCCGACCGTTCCTGGTGCTGCTGCGCGAGCCGGAGTTCCTGGCCCCGATCGCGGCGGCGACCCGCGCGCCGGTGGTGTACTGCCCGACGCTGAAGGCGATCGACGAGGCGTTGGTGCCCAGCCTGCGGGTGGCGTTCTATGTCAACCACGGCGCGAAGAACGCGCACTGCATCCGGTTCACCCAGCTCACCCACATCCAGATCCACCACGGCGACAGCGACAAGGCGCCGAGCGCCAACCCGGTCTCGGCGATCTTCGACCGGAACTTCGTGGCCGGGCAGGCGGCGATCGACCGGTACGCCCGCGCCGGGGTGCACATCCCGGCGGAGAAGTTCGTCGTCGTCGGCCGCCCCCAGGTGGAGGCGATCGGGGTACGCCGGCCGCCGGTGCCGATGCCGGCCCACCCGACCGTGCTCTACACGCCCACCTGGACCGGGCACCACGCGGACGCGAACTACTGCTCGCTGCCGGTGGCCGAGGCGGTGGTCGGGCGGCTGCTGGCCCGGGGCGCGACGGTGATCCTGCGGGCCCACCCGTACACCGCGCAGAACCCGGAGTCGGCACGGCAGCTCGCCCGGGTGGAGGAGCTGCTCGCGACGGACCGCTCCCGCACCGGCCGGCAGCACGTCTGGGGCACCGACGCGAGTCGGGCGATGAGCCTGGTCGACTGCGTCAACCGCTCCGACGCGCTGATCTCGGACGTCTCCGGGGTCATCTCCGACTACCTCTACTCCGGCAAGCCGTACGCGGTGACCGACATGGGCGTGGACGGCGACGCGTTCACCGCACGCTTCCCGCTGGCCCGCTCCGGCTACGTGCTGCGCCGGGACCTGGCCGACGTCGACGACGTGCTGGAGCGGCTGCTCGGCACCGACCCGCTGGCCGAGGCGCGCTGGGCGATGCGCACCCACTACCTGGGCGACTTCCCGGTCGAGTCGTACGCCGAGGGCTTCCTGTCGGCCGCCCGGGCGCACCTCGCGCCGGCCGCCGTGCCGGCGACCCACCCCGGCCACGCGGACCGGCCGGTCGGGGCGGAGTCCGTCACCGGCTGAACTCGGCTTCGCCTGTGGTGGTGTGGTGGTAGGAGGGGTCCCCTGTTACCTCATTTTGAGGAGCAGGGGACCCCTCCTACCACAGCGGCGGTTACTCCCCGCGCGAAGAATCAGGCGGAGTAGCCACGGGTGGCGGCCCAGTGCGCCAGGCCGATGGTGGTCATCCAGTACGAGCCGGCGGCGGCGTTCGCCGGGTCCGCGATCTTGACGGTCCGGCCGTTGTCCCGGTAACCGACCACGGTCAGGTAGTGCCCGCCGGGGTAGGAGTGCCAGCCACCGGCGACGTCGGTGGCCGAGCCGGCGATGTTGACGACGACGGCGTACCCGTTGCCGACGGCCCGCACCACGTCGGCCTGGAGCCGGTCCATCTGGGCGGGGGTGGCCGCGTTGCCGGGGATCGTCCGGGTCCGGTAGACGTCCCGGCCGACCAGGTCGTTGAGGACCCGGGTGGTGTCGGCGGCGGAGTTGGTGCCGGACTGGGTGGTGTTCAGCCGCTGGGCGAGGTCGTCCTGGCTGCGGACGACGTCCCGGGCGGTCAGCGCGATCCGGGTGGCGGCCGGACCGCAGTAGTAGAAGGTGGTCTGCTCCTGGTACTGGATGTCGAGCACCTTCGACGCGGGCGGCTTCGGCGGGGTGGGGCTGGCCGTCAGGTCCGGGTTCGGCGACCGGGTGGCGGCGGGCGACGCGGACGGGGTGGTCGGCGGGGTGGTGGCGACGGCGGACGGGCTGGCCGGGGCCGCGGTGGCGCGGTCGTGCTGCCGGGAGGCGGCGGTCGACCGGTCCGGCTCGGCCGCCGTGGCGACGGTGTCCTCCCGGTGTACCGGGGTGCCGGGGTCGACGAGCAGGACGCCGGCGGTGGACGCCGCCACCACGACCGCCGCCGCGGCGGCGACCTGGTACGACCGGCGGGCTCGGAACAGGTTGAACGGTCGCGGGACCGGGTACTTCACGGATTCCTCCACGTCAAGACAGGGGTGGAGAGCGGCGCACCCGGTCGACGCAGGGCGGACCGTGCGTGGGGTCGACGATGGCGCGGGGTGCCCGCTCGGACGGCGTCTGAGGGCGGACGCCGGAGTCAGTGCCGGCGGCGCGGACGGACGGCCGGCGGCACCTGGGCACCGTGGAGGAGCCGGGTAACGGGGGCGTGCAGCACGAGCTACTCCTTCCGATACCGCCTACCGGGTTAGCTGACGGATTCGGGCGGGAAAGATCGCCCTACCACGGGTCGGCCCCGCGGATTCACCCCGGACGTACGTGGGTCCCCGGCTCGTTGCGCACGATTAGGCGGGCCGGCGCGGTGTCACCCTTTGCGACCTACGACCGCGCCAGACGGGCCGACACTACTGATACCTCAATCCCCTGCCAACCCCCGTGAGCTGGGCAAACCGCACGGCACACCCGGAAGTCGGGCACATTAACGGGCTGACGTCGCTCAATCGGACGACCGGTTTTCCGAGTACCGTCGGGCGATTTCCGGACGGCATCGGCACAACCGCTCGCTCGCACTCGACGCGGAACGGGACGACCGGTGTCGAAGGTGCCGCGCGGCAGGGCGTGGCCCAGGTCACGTCACGATCCGGTCACGCTCCCGGCCAGCGCACCGCCCGAGGGGCGGAACCGGCCCCGCTCAGCCCACCCGCGCCGGTCGCCACCGGGCGGCGAGGCGGACCGCACCCGGCACGCGCCGGGGCTCGACCATCGTCCGGCTGCTCGCCCGGAGACGTTCCGCCGCGAGGGACGCCTCCTCCGCCAGGGACCGTGCCGCCGTCGCGGCGACCTCCGCCTGCCGCCAGGCCACCCGCTCCCGCTCGGCCGCCGTCCGGTACTCCCCCCGCCGCAGGTCGCGCACCACCCGGTGCAGGACCGCCTCCTGCACGACGGGGTGCAGCCGCGGATTCCACCCGCCGCGGCGGGCGAAGACGTCGCTGAGCTGCCCCACCGACAGGTCACCCCGCCAGTACGCGGCCATCGCGGCCCGGTGCAGGAACCGTTCCCGGGCGACGTACTCGGCCGGGGTGCGGGGCGTCCGGGGAACGGGCAGGGCGGTGGCCCCGGCGAAGCGGCGGGCGGCGGTCTCCGCCTCGTCGTACGCCCGCCAGGCCTGGTCGACCCGTTCCTGCGCGGTCAGCCACCGCTCCCGGCGGCGACGGGCGGTCTGCGCGGCACCGGCCGCGGCGACGGCCACCTCCTCGGCGTACCGGCGCAGGTCGGCCGGATCGGGCACGGCGGGGTGGAGGGCGGCCGGGTCCCCGGCGGGCGCGGGCGGGGCGAGCGTCGACTCCCGATCCCGCTCGGGGCGGGCCACCAGGACGGTGAGCACGGTCAGGGCGAGCACGAGCAGGGCGGACCAGATCGCGGCCGCCCGGGGCACGTCGACCAGGAACTCGTAGAGAACGACGTCCATCGTCGGCACCTCACGGGACACGGGAGCGGGCGGGGGTCGCACGCCTCGGGCACCGGCTCCGACCGTCGGCGGAGCCACCGGGACCGCCGTCGGCGGGTGCGGGGTGAGGTTCGTCGGATCAGCTCCCACGCCGGGGACGGGACACCCGGGGTGGACGGATCAGCGACGCGGTGGGGCCCGGGAGGAGACCGCGCCGACGTCGGTGCCGGCCAGCGGCCGGACCGGACGGCGACCGGTCGGTACCGGACCGGCCACCGCGACCGGCGTCCCGCCGGCCGGGCCGGCCACGACGAGAGGCACGGGGAGCAGATTACCCCGAACGTCGGGCACCCGCGTCGATGCCGGCCGGGTCGGATCCCACGGCCTGGTCACCGGCCGGGACGTCGGCGTGTCCGTCCCCGCCGACGCCGTCGGCGACCCGCTGCCGGGGCGCGACGGCCGCCGACGGTCCTCCGGTCGTGGACGCTCCCCCGGTCGTCGTGGCGGGACTCCCGGCCGGGGCGGGGCGTTTCCGGCTCGGCGCGAGCAGGCGCATCATCGGGGTCTCCACCCACCGGTACAGCAGCCAGGCCAGCAGGAGGTTCAGCAGCAGGAGGCCGACCACCACCAGCGGACCCGTCCAGCCGGTGAAGCCCACGCCCCGGTCGCCGGTGAGCCGGAGGATGGTGACCATCACGAAGACGTGCACCAGGTAGAAGGCGAAGGAGACCTCGCCGAGCCAGACCAGCGGCCGGGAGCGCCACGGCGAGGGCAGGCCCCGCACGTCGGCCCGGGCCGCCGAGGTGATCACCAGGATGTACGCGGCCGACAGCAGCGCCGCCCAGAACTCGGCACGGATCCACTCGCCGGCCACCGCCCAGGTGACCACGAAGATCAGGGTGGCCAGCGGCAGGCCCGGGCCGCGCCAGTGGCCGCGCCGCATCAACTCGGCCGCGGCCACGCCCATCCAGAACTCGGTGGAGCGCACCAGCGGGAAGATCTGGGTGAACCACCACCGACTCTCCTCCGGCACCAGGAGCTGACCCGGCCAGAGGGCGAGGATCACCAGCGGCACCGCCACGACGACGACCCAGAGCGCCGCCGACGGCGTCCGGCGCAGCGCCGGCAGCACGAACGGCAGACAGAGGTAGAAGAACAGCTCGCAGGAGAGCGACCAGCTCACCGTGTTCACGCTGTAGAAGTAGCCGGGGGTGGGGTTCCAGGCCTGCACGAGCAGCAGGTTCTGCATCGCCGCCGAGGGGTTGACCGGGTCGGCGAACCAGAGCCCGACCAGCAGCACCACCGCCCACATCAGCAGGTGGTTCGGGTAGATCTTGGCCAGCCGGCGGCGCCAGAACGCCCACTTCGTGTCCTGCTCACGGGCCGACCAGACCAGCACGAACCCACTGAGGATGAAGAAGAACTGCACCCCGGACAGGCCCAGGGTGAACAGTTGGTCCACCACGGCCTTGAACTCCGGCTCGACGATGATCCGCATCGTCCCGACGTGGAAGCCGAAGACCAGCATCGCCGCGATCCACCGCAGTCCGGTCAGGGAGGGCAGGCGGGACAGGGACCGGTCGGCCCCGGCCGTCGGGGTGAGGCTGGTCATGACGCCCGCGCGTACGGCTCGCGGATCGGCATGCGGGTTCTCCCGTCGGTCGGCCGGCGTACGCCGGACTGGTCACATCGGGCGGAACCGGTCGGCGCCACCCCGCCGGGCACCCTACCCCGACCACCCGCCTCTCGTACGTGTGTACGACACGGTGGGTAGGATCGGCCGGGTGGCCGACATCGCGTACCAGCCCTCGATGCTGGACCTCACCGACCAGGGCCCCGCCCTGGAGCCGCTGGCCGGGCGGGTGCGCCGGCACGAGTTGGGCCGGGGCGCCTGGGTCGACCACCTACCCGGCTGGGTGCGTGGCTCCGACCCGGTCCTCGCCACCCTGCTGCGGGAGGTGCCCTGGCGGGCCGAGCGCCGCCGGATGTACGACGCCGAGGTCGACGTGCCCCGGCTCCTCTGCTGGTACGCCGCCGGCCGGCCGCTGCCCCACGCCGTGCTGACCGAGGCCCGTGACACCCTCAACCGGCACTACGCCGCCGAACTGGGCGAGGAGTTCGTCACCGCCGGCATGTGCCTCTACCGCTCCGGCCGGGACAGTGTCGCCTGGCACGGCGACACCATCGGCCGGGGCGCGCACGCGGACACCATGGTGGCGATCGTCTCGTTCGGCACACCCCGCCCGCTGCTGCTGCGCCCGCGCGGCGGCGGGACCGGCCCGCGCTTCCCGCTCGGCCACGGCGACCTGGTCGTGATGGGCGGCTCGTGCCAGCGCACCTGGGAACACGCCGTTCCGAAGACCAGCCGCCCGGTCGGCCCCCGGGTCAGCGTGCAGTTCCGCCCCACCGGCGTCGCCTGAGTCGCGTCCCACTCCGACCCCGTCCGCGCCGCCCGGGACCGGTCCGGCGGACCGGCCGCCGCCGGCACTCTGCTACAAACGTCCAGGGTCACCACCGCCCCACCATGTCCCACCGACGTGAAGGGCAGTGCGCCGATGACCCCACCCTCCACCACGACGCCGCGCCGGACACCCTGGCGGCTGCACGGCGACGGCCGCACGGTGCGCCCCGGCGACGTGGTCGCCCCGGACGAACGCCTCTCCTGGTCGCGCACCGTCGGGATCGGCGTGCAGCACGTGGTGGCGATGTTCGGGGCCACCTTCACGGTGCCGCTGATCACCGGCTTCCCGCCGGCCACCACGCTGTTCTTCTCCGGGCTGGGCACCCTGCTGTTCCTGGTGATCACCGGCAACCGCCTGCCGTCGTACCTCGGCTCGTCGTTCGCCTTCATCGCACCGGTCATGGCGGCGAAGGCCGGCGGTGACATCGGTCCGGCGCTCGGCGGCATCGTGGTCGCGGGCGCGGCGCTGGCCCTGGTCGGCCTGGTCGTCCAGGTGGCCGGGACGCGGTGGATCGACGCGCTGATGCCCCCGGCGGTGACCGGCGCGATCGTCGCGCTGATCGGGCTCAACCTCGCCCCGGTGGCCTGGGACGGCAACGGCAGCGGCACCGGCGTCAAGGCGCAACCGCTGGTCGCGGCGGTCACCCTGGCCGCGATCCTGCTCACCACGGTGGCCTTCCGGGGCTTCGCGGGTCGGCTGTCGATCCTGCTCGGCGTGGTGGCCGGCTGGCTGTTCGCCGCCGCGACGAACGGGCTCGACCTGGCCACGCTCACCCGGCTGCGGGAGGCGGCCTGGGTGGGGCTGCCCGAGTTCCACGCGCCCAGCTTCAGCGTCCAGGCGGCGGTGCTGGTGATCCCGGTGATCCTGGTGCTGATCGCCGAGAACGCCGGCCACGTTAAGGCGGTGGCCGCGATGACCGGCCGCGACCTGGACCGGGACATGGGCCGGGCGTTCCTCGGTGACGGGATCGCGACCGTGCTCGCCGGGTCGGCCGGCGGCTCCGGCACCACCACGTACGCGGAGAACATCGGCGTGATGGCGGCGACGCGGGTCTACTCCACCGCCGCGTACTGGGTGGCCGGGGTGGCGGCGGTGCTGCTCGGGCTCAGCCCGAAGTTCGGGGCGTTGATCCTGACCGTGCCGGCGGGGGTGCTCGGCGGCGCGACCACCGTCCTGTACGGGCTGATCGCCGTCCTCGGCGCGCGGATCTGGATCGAGAACCGGGTCGACTTCCACAACCCGGTGAACCTCTTCACCGCCGCGGTCGCCCTGATCATCGGGGCCGCCGACTACACCCTCACCGTCGGCGACCTCTCCTTCAACGGCATCGCCCTGGGCACCGCCGCCGCCCTGGTCACCTACCACGCCATGCGCGCCGTCGCCCGCCTGCGCTCCCCCCGCGTCCCGACCTGACCCGCGTCCGGTCCACCCGGGGTCCGACCGACGTGCGGTCGGACCCCGGACGAACGGTCACTCGCGGGTCTGGTGGTGGCCCAGCAGGGTGGGGCCGAGCATCACCGCGAAGCCGGACCCGTCCCGGCGGGGATCCTCCGCCGGCAGTTCGACCGGCTCCCCGGTGGCGGTGGAACCCACCGGTCGGGAGCCGACCCAGGCCACGACCAGGTCCGTCTCCCCCTTCAGCAGGCGTTGGGCACGCACCCCGCCGGTCGCCCGCCCCTTGGCCGGGTACGCCGCGAACGGCGTCACCTTGACCGTGGCGCCGGTCGAGGTGACCACCATCGGCTCCCCGTGCACCGGGTCGTCGGTGCGCACCGCGCCGAAGAAGACCACCCGCGCCCCGGCCGGCACGTTGATGCCGGCCATACCGCCGCCCCGGATGCCCTGCGGCCGGACCAGACCGGCCGCGAAGCGCAGCAGCGACGCCTCCGAGGTGACGAAGGTCAGCGTCTCCGCCCCGTCGGTCAGCCAGGTCCCCCCGACCACCTCGTCCCCCTCGCGCAGGGAGATCACCTCGAACTCGTCCGAGCGGACCGGCCACTCCGGCGCGCACACCTTGACCACACCCTGCCGGGTGCCCAGCGCCAGACCGGGCGACCCCTCGGCGGTCGGGCCCAACGGGGCCAGGGTGACCACGGACTCCCCCGCCTCCAGCGGCACCAGCTCGGCGACGGACATCCCGCCGCTGAGCGACACCGTGCCGGACTGCTGGGGCAGGACGGGCAGCGGCAGCACGTCGACCTTGAACGCCCGCCCGGCGCTGGTCACCACGAGCACCCGGCCCCGGGCGGTGGAGTGCACCAGCGCGCGTACCGCGTCGTGCTTGACCCGACCACGGCGTCCGCGTCCCTCGGCGGCCTCCTCCGACTCGGCCGCGGTCCGGGCGATCAGCCCGGTGGCGGAAAGGATCACCTGGCACGGGTCGTCGGCGACCTCCAGCGGCCCGGCCGGCACGGACGCCGCCAGCACCTCCTTCAGGTCACCGTCGACCAGGGTGGTCCGGCGGGGACTGCTGAACTGCTTCGCCACCGCGCCCAGTTCGTCGGAGACCAGCTTCTTCAGCACCTTCTCGTCGTCGAGGATCCGGGACAGCTCGGCGATCTCGCCGCGCAGCTTCTCCTGCTCGGCCTCCAGCTCCAGCCGGTCGTACTTCGTCAACCGGCGCAGCGGGGTGTCCAGGATGTAGGTGGCCTGGATCTCGGAGAGCCGGAACCTCTGCATCAGGCCGTCCTTGGCGGCCTGGGCGTCCTCGCTCTCCCGGATCAGCCGGACCACCCGGTCGATGTCGAGCAGGGCGACCAGCAGGCCGTCGACCAGGTGCAGCCGCTCCTGGCGCCGACGCCGCCGGTACGAGGTGCGCCGGGTCACCACGTCGTACCGGTGGGCGAGGAAGACCTCCAGCAGGGCCTTGAGCCCCAGGGTGCGCGGCTGCCCGTCGACCAGGACGAGGTTGTTGACGCCGAAGGACTGCTCCAGCGGGGTGAGCCGGTAGAGGTCGGCCAGGAGCGCCTGCGGGTTGACCCCGACCTTGCACTCGACGACCAGCCGGGTGCCGCTCTCCCGGTCGGTGAGGTCCTTGACGTCGGCGATGCCGGTCAGCCGCTTGGTCTTCGTCACCTCGTTGGTGATCGCGGCGATGACCTTCTCCGCGCCGACGCCGTACGGCAGCTCGACCACGGTGATCGCCTGCCGGCCCCGGCTGCCCTCCACCGGGCCGATCTCCACCCGACCGCGCATCCGCACCACGCCCCGCCCGGTCTCGTACGCCCGGCGCACCTCGTCCAGGCCGAGCAGCAGGCCACCGGTGGGCAGGTCCGGGCCGGGGACGAACTCCATCAGCTTGTCGAGCGTGGCGTCCGGGTGCCGGATCAGCCAGCGGGCCGCCGCGACCACCTCGCCGAGGTTGTGCGGGATCATGTTGGTGGCCATCCCGACGGCGATTCCGGACGCGCCGTTGACCAGCAGGTTCGGAAACGCGGCCGGCAGCACCGTGGGCTGGGTCAGCGAGCCGTCGTAGTTCGGCTCGACGTCGACGGTCTCCTCGCCCAGCTCGCCGACGAGCAGCATCGCCTCGCGGGACATCCGGGCCTCGGTGTAACGGGCGGCGGCCGGGCCGTCGTCCGGGGAACCGAAGTTCCCGTGCCCGTCGATCAGCGGGACGTTCAGCGAGAAGTCCTGGGCGAGCCGGACCATCGCGTCGTAGATGGCGGTGTCGCCGTGCGGGTGGTAGCGCCCCATCACGTCGCCGACCACGCGGGCGGACTTGACGTGCGCCCGGTCCGGGCGGAACCCGGACTCGTGCATCGAGTAGAGGATGCGGCGGTGCACCGGCTTCAGGCCGTCCCGGGCGTCCGGCAGGGCACGGGAGTGGATGACCGAGAACGCGTACTCCAGGTAGGAGTCGGAGACCTCGGTGACCAGCGGATTGTCGAAGACCCGCGCACCGGCCCGGTCGAACGCGGACAGGTCGACCTTGTCGCGGGTTTCCTTACGGCGTGCCATGGTTGCGCTCTCTCCCGTGACAGGGGTGGTCAGGCGTCGATCGCGTCGCGGTCGACGCGGTCGGCGGACTCGATCAGCCAGTTGCGGCGCGGTTCGACCTTCTCCCCCATGAGCAGTTCGAGGATCCGCTCGGCGGCCTCGACGTCCTCCAGGGTGATCCGCCGGACCGACCGGGTGGCCGGGTTCATCGTGGTCTCCCAGAGTTCGTCGGCGTCCATCTCGCCGAGGCCCTTGAACCGGGGGATCGGGGTGACGATCTGCTTGCCGGCCTTCTCCAGCTTGCGGACCGTCGCCTCCATCTCGGCCTGGGTGTAGGTGTAGACGGTCTGCGGGTTGCGCCCCCTCGTGGTGATCTTGTGGAGGGGCGGCATCGCGGCGTAGAGCCGTCCGGCCTCGATCAGCGGTCGCATGTAGCGGGCGAAGAGGGTGATCAGCAGGGTCCGGATGTGCGCGCCGTCCACGTCGGCGTCCGCCATGATCAGGACACGGCCGTACCGCAGGCTGGAGAGGTCGAAGGTCCGCCCGGAGCCGGCCCCCAGCACCTGCACGATCGCCGCGCACTCGGCATTGTCCAGCACCTGCTGGAGGTTCGCCTTCTGCACGTTGAGGATCTTGCCCCGGATCGGCAGGAGCGCCTGGTACTCGGCGGACCGGGCGAGCCTACCGGTCCCGAGGGCGCTGTCGCCCTCCACGATGAACAATTCGCTTCTTTCGATGCCCGAGGAGCGGCAGTCGACCAGCTTCGCCGGCATCGCCGCGCCCTCCAGGGCGGTCTTGCGCCGGGCGGCGTCCTTCTGCTGCTTCTGGGTCAGGCGCACCCGGGCCGCGTCGACGATCTTCTGGAGGACGGTGCGCGCCTCGGCCTTGGACCGGCGGTCCTCCAACCACGCCTTGAGGTGCTGCTCCACCAGGGACTGGATGACCTTGGTGATGCCGGCGGTGGAGAGCTCGTCCTTGGTCTGCGAGGTGAACTGCGGCTCGGGGATGCGCACGTGCACCACGGCGGTCATCCCCTCCAGGACGTCGTCCAGGGTGGGCGGGTCCTCCTTGGCCCGGAGCAAACCGCGGGTGTTGCGGACGGCCTCGGCGAGGGTCCGCGTCAGCGCCCGCTCGAAGCCCTTGCGGTGCGTGCCGCCGTGCGCGTTGCGGATGGTGTTGGTGAAGCACTCGACGGTGCGCTCGTAGCCGGTGCCCCAGCGGAAGGCCACCTCGATCTCGGCGCGGCGCTGCACGTTGGACTGCATGACGCCGTTGGCGTCGGCGGCGTTCTCCCGGTAGGTGCCCTCGCCGGTGACCAGCAGGGTGCCGGAGACCGCCCGGTCGCCGGCCGGGGCGAGGAACTCCACCATGTCGGTGAGCCCGTTCGGGTAGTGGAACTCCTCCCGGGTCGGCTCCTCGCCGGTCTCGTCGCGCAGCAGGTAGTTGACGCCGGGCACCAGGAAGGCGGTGTTGCGCAGTTTCATCCGGACCGCGTCGACGTCCAGCCGGGCAGCGGTCTCGAAGTAGCGCGCGTCGTGCCAGTACCGGATCGAGGTGCCGGTGCGCTGGCCGCGCTTCGTCGCGCCGACCACCTGGAGCCCGGGGCCGGGGGTGAAGGGGTCGTCCGGGCCGGGACCGTCGAAGATGCCGGGCACCCCGTGCCGGAACGACATGGCGTGGACCTTGCCATCCCGGCGGACGGTCACGTCGAAGCGGCGGGAGAGCGCGTTGACCGCCGAGGCGCCGACGCCGTGCAGGCCGCCGGAGGTCTTGTAGCCGGAGCCGCCGAACTTGCCGCCGGCGTGCAGCCGGGTCAGCACCAGCTCGACGCCGGAGATGCCGGACTTGGCGTGCACGTCGGTGGGGATGCCCCGGCCGTCGTCGTCGACCTGCACCGAGCCGTCGGCGTGCAGCACGACCTCGATCCGGGTGGCGTGGCCGGCGACCCCCTCGTCGGTGGAGTTGTCGAGGATCTCGTTGACGAGGTGACCCACGCCACGGCTGTCGGTCGAGCCGATGTACATGCCGGGGCGTTTGCGGACGGCGTCCAGCCCCTCCAGGTGGGTAAGGTCGTCGGCCCCGTAGAGAGGCTCAAGCTCTGCGGTCAACTTGGTCGTACTCCCAGGTCTCGGCGGTGCGGGGCCACCTCCGGCGAAGATCGCCGGTGGACGGCACGCCGCAGCGAGCCTAGCCGGATGCGCCGACATACCGCCGCCGCCCCGCGCCGGGGCCATCCGCACGGACCAATCGTGAGCAGGGCGACGGACCTGCGGCGCGGGGTCGGGTCGGGCCCGGCCGACCCCACAGAGCGCGAAGTCCATCGATCGAAACAGCGGCGAACCGTTGACGCCCGCGAGACGGGCGTGATGTGATCGCGACCTCAAAAGACTTTCTCACATTTCCATCGATGGATGGAGGTCCGATGTCCGTGTTCCGTCGTACCGCGCTCGCGGCGGCACTGGTCGTGGCCTCGGCCGGGCTCACCGCCACGGTCGCGTCCCCCGCCCCGGCGACCGCCGCGCTCCCCACCGCCGCGGTGGCGCTCGGCGACAGTTTCATCAGCGGCGAAGGCGCCGGCGCGTACGCCCCGGTGGTCGACGTCAACGGGGTGGCCCAGGGCTTCCCGGGCTGGTCCGCGCCGAACAACAACGCGTACTTCTGCCACCGCTCGGCGAACGCGTCCCTGCACCGGGCCAGCCTCCCGGGCATCCAGGACCGGTTCAACCTGGCCTGCTCGGGCGGGCAGCCGTACGACATCGGCGCCGCCTCGGCGGCCCGCGCCAAGGGCCGGCAGGTGACGTCCCAGCTCGACCAGCTCCGCGCGGTCGCCCGGACCCACGACATCGACCTCGTCCTGATCGGGCTCGGCTCCAACAACAGCTCGTTCACCTTCGGCTCGGTGGCGGAGAAGTGCGCCAACCGGTTCATCGCCGACGCCTGGACCGGCTGGTGGGAGTTCTGGGCGTACCTCGGCGGCCCGGTCCCGCAGGAGCCGTGCAGCGACGCCGACCTGGCCACCCCGGCGCAGCTCGCCGCGGCCACCGGGGAGACCACCTCGGCGGTCCGCCAGATCCTCGCCACCCTCGCCCAGGTCGACGCCGACGGCCAGCACCGGGTGGTGTTCCAGGACTACACCAACCCGCTGCCGTTCGACCTGTACCCGACCTTCCACGAGCAGGACGGCCGGGCCGACGACCGGGACAAGTTCCGGGACCTCGGCGCCGAGCGGTACGCGGCCGGCTGCCCGATCCACCGGGCCAGCCTGGCTCCGGGGCACCGTTTCTCCGCCAGCCTCGGCACCATGGTCCGCTCGACCCGGGACACCCTCGCCGCCGAGTTCCCCGGCGCGGACCTGGTCTACCTGAACGTGCAGCGGGCGTTCGACGGCGCCCGGCTCTGTGAGTCGCCGAACAGCCCCACCGGCACCCTGGCCACCCCCATCCGGCTCCAGGACGGGCCGTCCGGGGTCTTCGTGACCAGCCTCGCCGGCAAGGACAAGCTCGATATCCAGGACATCGCGAACACCTGCGTCACCTACTTCCAGACCTGCCAGGAGTCGTGGCACCCGAACGCCACCGGACACCAGGTGCTCGGCCAGTGCCTGACCGGGGCGGCGACCGCCACCGCCCGTAGCGTGGCCTGCGTACGGGCACCGGACGGCAGCGTCACCGTCTCCTGACCGACCCACCGTCGACGGACCACCGGGACCCCGCCACCTCGGGCGGGGTCCCGTTCCGTGCGGGCACACCCCCGGTCAGGTCGTCCGGCCACCGAGGGTGAGCAGCACCGGGCCGGCCGAGCCGGCGACCAGGTCACCGAGGCGGACCCCGTCGAGCACGTCGAGGAACGCGTCCTGCGCGCGGCGCAGCTCGCCCCGCAGGCGGCACGCGGGCACCAGTGGGCAGGCCGGACGGTCGCAGTCCACCACCTCGTCGTCGCCCTCGAACGCCCGGACCATCGCGCCGACGGTCAACCCGGTCGCCTCCTCGGCGAAGACCACCCCGCCGGCGCGCCCTCGGATGGTGACCAGCACACCGAGCCGCTGGAGGCGTTGGACGACCTTCGCCACGTGGTTGCGGGGCAGGGCGAGCTGGACGGCCAGCTCGTCCACGGTCGTCCGGCCCGGTGACGCAGCGGTCAGCATGGCGATCCGCAGCGCCATGTCGGTGGACCGGTTGAGCTTCACGCCACCGACCCTAGCCAGCGGGTCGGGCGGGCGGTCACCGCCGGAGGTCCCGTCGGGGTGTGATCCGTTCGACCCGGGATCCGGGACCTTCGACCCTGAAGAAGTATTTGATCTACCTGTTTAGTTGGGCGCGCTCGACCGGACCAGTGACCAGAAGGAGAGAGTCGTGCTCACGGAGTCATCAGCAGCGGTGGTCAAGGCGACCCTGCCGGCCGTACAGGCGCACGGGGAGGAGATCACCGGCCGGTTCTACCAGCGGATGTTCGAGGCCCACCCGGAGCTGCTCGACATCTTCAACCGGGGCAACCAGGCGACCGGACGGCAGCGGGCTGCACTCGCCGCGGCCGTGGTCGCGTACGCCGAGCACCTGGTCGGGGTGGGCAACCTGCCGTGGGGACCGGTCCTGGACCGGATCGCGCACAAACACGCCTCGCTCGGGATCACCCCGGCGCAGTACACGATCGTCGGCCGGCACCTGATGGCCGCCGTCGGCGAGGTGCTCGGCGACGCGGTCACCGCCGAGGTCGCCGCGGCCTGGGACGAAACGTACTGGCTGCTCGCCTGCGAGCTGGTGGCCCGCGAGGCGCGGCTCTACCACACCGCCGGCATCGGCGAGGGCGAGCCGGTGTGGCGCCCCTGGCGGGTCGACCGGCGGACCCCGGAGACCGCCGACGTGGTCTCCCTCACCCTCGTCCCGGCCGACGGCGGCCCGGTGCCCGACTTCGTACCGGGGCGGTACGTCTCGGTCGCCGTCGACCTCGGCGCGGGGCGGGGCCAGCAGATCCGGCAGTACAGCCTCTCCGGCCGCCCCGGCGCGGACCACTGGCGGATCACCGTCAAGCGGGTACGCGGCACCGGCGGCGCCCCGGACGGGGCGGTCTCCACCTTCCTGCACGAGCGGGTGGCCGTTGGGGACACGCTGCGGCTCAGCCCGCCCTTCGGCGAGGTCGCCTCGGCTCCCGGGGAGGGCCCGCTGCTGCTGGTCAGCGCCGGGATCGGGGTGACCCCGGCGATGGCCGCCCTGGAGCACCTGGCCGCCACCTCGCCGCACCGGCCGGTGACCCTGGTGCACGCCGACCGGGCCGGCGGCACGCACGCCCTGCGCGACCAGCTCCCCCGGCTCCGCGCCGCCCTGCCCCACCTGCGCCTGCAGCTGTGGTACGAGGAGGACGGCGACCTGCTCGACGGGCTGTCGGCCGAGGTCAGCGCCGGCCGGGTGGACCCGGAACTGATTCCGCTCACCCCCGACGCGCACGTCCACCTCTGTGGACCGTTGCCGTTCATGAACCTGGTCCGCGGCGGGTTGCTGCGCCGGGGCGTGCCGGCCGGGCGGATCGCGTACGAGGTGTTCGGACCGGGCATGCTCCGCGACGACGCCTGACCGGAAGTGCCGGACGTGACCCGATCGGTTGGTTAGGCCGGACGGCTCAGGGTAGGGACCCTGCCATGCGGGTCGGGCGTCGGCTCCAGCCGGAACGGCACGGGCGCGTCCCGGTCGGTACGCACCGACCGGGACGCGCACCACCGACCCGCGACGAACGCGGAACGGCACGTGACGGTTCGGCGGTCGTTCCCGGGGCGACGGGACCGGCTGATGGAGGAGGAAGCATGCGCATCGCGATGATCTCGGAGCACGCCAGTCCGCTCGCCGTACCGGCCGAGCCGGATGTCGGCGGCCAACACACGCACGTCGCGGAGCTGGCCGCCGCACTCGTCGGCGCGGGCCACGACGTGCGGGTCTACACCCGCCGGGACTCCACCGCGATGCCCGACGCCGTGCCCACCGGGGACGGCTACCTGGTCTGTCACGTGCCCGCCGGGCCGCCCGAGCGGCTGGCCCGGGACGAGCTGCTGCCCTACCTCGGCGAGTTCGGGCGCTGGCTCGCCGGAGCGTGGCGGGACGGGGACTGGCGGCCCGACGTCGCGCACGCGCACTTCTGGATGAGCGGTCTGGCCACCCTGCACGCCGCCCGCCGGACCGGGGTGCCGGTCGTGCAGACGTACCACGGGCTCGGCACGGTGGCCCGGCGGCAGCTCGGCAACCGGGACACCAGCCCGCCGGGGCGGATCGGCTACGAACGGGCCATCGGCCGGGCCGTCGACCGGGTGGTCGTGCAGTGCCAGGACGAGGTCGCCGAACTGCTCCGGCTGGGCGTGCCCCGCTCCCGGATGACCCTGGTCCCCGTCGGGGTCGACGAGGAACTGTTCCGCCCCGAGGGGCCGGTCGTGCCCCGGAACCCGGCCCGGCCCCGGATCCTCACCGTCGGTCCGCTGGCCGCCGCGCAGGGTCTGCCGGACGTGGTCCGGGCGCTGCCGGGCGTACCGGAGGCGGAATGCGTCGTGGTCGGTGGCCCCTCCGCCGACCTGCTGCCCACCGACGGCACGGCCCGCCGGCTGCTGGCCCTCGCCACGGCCTGCGGCGTGGCCGAGCGGGTCCGCCTCGTCGGCGCGGTCCCGCGTGCGGAACTGGCCCGCTGGTACCGCTCCGCCGACGTGCTCGTCGCCGCGCCCTGGTACGCGTCGTTCGGCCTCGCGCCCCTGGAGGGCATGGCCTGCGGGGTGCCCGTGGTCGGCACCACCGTCGGCGGGATCACCGACACCGTGGTCGACGGGCTCACCGGCGACCTCGTCCCGCCCCGCGACCCCCGGGCCCTCGGCACGGCCGTCCGCCGGTTGCTGCGGGACAACGTCCGCCGCTTCTCGTACGCCACCGCGGCACTGGACCGGATCCGCAGCCGGTACTCCTGGAAGCGGGCCGTGGAGCAGCTCGGGGCGGTGTACGAAACGGTCGCCAACATCGGCCGGCCGGCCCCGGCGGTCGCCTGACCACCGCGCGGGAGATGGTGCCGTGACAGTTCACCGCCGCCGCTGCGACCGGCCGGGCGGGAATAGCCGTCCGGAGGGTGGGTATGCCGCAGCGCCCACACGGCGGAAGGGGATCAGATGTCCGAACGGCACACCGTACTGCGCTCGATGCACGACCTCGGCCTCGCGGCCTGGTTCGGCGGCTCGTTGATGGGCGCCACCGGGGTCAACGGCGCGGCGGCGCAGATCAGCGACAGGACCCAACGACTGCCGATGGCCTCGGCGGGCTGGGCCCGGTGGACCCCGGTGAACGCGGCGGCCATCGGGGCGCACCTGGCCGGCGCGGTCGGCGAGATGGTGACCGAGAGCCCCCGGGTGCTCACCCAGTGCGGGGTCGGTCGGATGAGCGCGGTCAAGACCGCGTTGACCGTCGCGGCCCTGGCCGTCACCGGGTACAGCCGGATGCTCGGCATGCGGTTGGAGAAGGCGGGCCAGCCACCGGTCGCCGGGGTCACCGAACCCCAGCCCGACACCCCGCGCGCGGTCGCCACCTCGCAACGGCAGATGAAGGTGCTCCAGTGGGCCGTCCCGGCCATCACCGGAGCGCTGATCGTGGTCACCAGCTACGCCGGGGAACAGCAGAAACCCGGTCAGGTGTTCCGGGGAATCCTCGGCCGTGCCGGCGGCATGATGACCGGGGGTGGAGCGAAGAAGGGGATGGGGATGGGCATGCTCGGCGCGAACGGCAACGGCCGGACGCACCGGATGATGGCCCACCACTGACGGTGGGGGGGGGGGGGGGGGGGGGGGGGGGGGGCGGGGCGGGGGGGGGCGCCCCCCCCCCCCCCCCCGCCGCCGCCCCGGCGGCGGGGGGGCGGCCCCGCCCGCCCCCCGGCCCGGGG